>NZ_JACSJP010000003.1:0-217136 GCF_018617095.1 Exiguobacterium sp. s83
CCAGGCAAGATCGTTCCGCAATAGCTCAGTGGTAGAGCAACCGGCTGTTAACCGGTAGGTCGTAGGTTCAAATCCTACTTGCGGAGCCAATTTAGGCCCGTTGGTCAAGCGGTTAAGACACCGCCCTTTCACGGCGGTAACACGGGTTCGAATCCCGTACGGGTCACCAATATGGAGGATTAGCTCAGCTGGGAGAGCACCTGCCTTACAAGCAGGGGGTCGGCGGTTCGATCCCGTCATCCTCCACCATCTTTATTTATTACATCAAACCTATATATATGCCGGTGTAGCTCAGTTGGTAGAGCATCTGACTTGTAATCAGAGGGTCGAGGGTTCGAATCCTTTCGCCGGCACTCCTCGGGGGGGTAGCGAAGTGGCTAAACGCGGCGGACTGTAAATCCGCTCCTTCGGGTTCGGCGGTTCGAATCCGCCCCCCCCCACCAGGTTTGAGCCATTAGCTCAGTTGGTAGAGCATCTGACTTTTAATCAGAGGGTCGCAGGTTCGAGCCCTGCATGGCTCACCATTTTTTTGCGGAAGTAGTTCAGTGGTAGAATACGACCTTGCCAAGGTCGGGGTCGCGGGTTCGAATCCCGTCTTCCGCTCCATATTCTTATCCCTGTTTCGGGGCCTTAGCTCAGCTGGGAGAGCGCCTGCCTTGCACGCAGGAGGTCAGCGGTTCGATCCCGCTAGGCTCCACCATATGTTTTTTTCTTAAGTTAGTGATGACTTAAGTTTTTTTTTGCCTAAAACCATGAACCATTCAATTGAGAGTACAGAGAAAGGCAGCCTGCCACCATTCAGGCTGCCTTTTTGCATGTTTATTCATCATTCTGCCGAGTTGAACCAAACAAATGATAGCGTTTACAATTTAACTATCAAGCGTATAAAGGGGGAATGGCGATGCAATGGTCATATATTCACGTGCCGCTGCGTTACGGTCAGGGGAAATTAGGGGTCGATCAAGGACCGACAAAGTTAAATGAAATGGGGATGCAACAACTCCTTCCAACAGGAACGGTCAAACATACGATTCGTGTCTTGCCGGAATCTGAAATTCGAGAAAATGAAGAACATTTAAAACGGGTCGATGGTGTCCTGCATACCGTCACGGAATTAGCAGAAGTCGTACATCGTGAGATTTCAGAAAATCGATTCCCTTTGATCGTTGGGGGCGATCATAGTATGGCAATCGGTACTCTTGCTGGATTGGCTCAAACAGGTCCTTATGGAGTCATTTGGGTGGATGCTCACGCTGACTTGAATACAGGCGAAACATCACCATCGGGGAATATTCACGGAATGCCACTTGCGGCAGCGATGGGGATGGGCGACGTGCGTCTGACAGAAGTGGGCGGACGTGATCCGAAGCTATCACCAGAGCATTTAGTTTATATTGCCCTGCGTGATATCGATGAAGGAGAAATGAATGAAATCAATCGACTCGGCATCAAAGTCATTACAGTAGAAGAAGTACGTACGCGTGGCGTGGATGTCATCATGAAAGAGTCATTGAGTTATCTTCGTGAACGAGTAGACCGTTTTTATATCAGTTTCGATATGGATAGTCTCGATGCATCCCTCGTTCCTGGAACAGGTACACCGGTTGACGGCGGTTTAACAGAAGTCGAAGCCAAAGCGATTTTAAAAGAAGCGATGCAAGCAGAAGACTTGATCGCAGTAGAGCTCGTCGAGTTAAATCCGGCATTAGACCGGGATGACGTGACGGCTCAGTTGGCCTATCGCTTATGTGAAACGATTATAAAATCTAAAGAAAACCTGTTATTGGAAGGCGAAACCGTCTGATTTCCTTACAGTTTCCAAACCCGTTTGCTACAATGGGGATGGAAACTTTTTTTGATTTTTTTGAAACCATTTCAATATCAAGACGTATATAGAGATGACCGCATGTGTAGCGGAGAGGGGAAGTGGATTGATGGAACGGCTGACCACCCGTTTGGTTGATGAATTGAGGGCGGGGAATCACGATTCGTTTGCCGAACTGGTAGAACTATACAAGGATGGCGTCTTTGCAATCGCCTATAAAATTTTGTATGATCGCGGCGAAGCAGAGGACGCTGCCCAAGAGGCGTTCATTCGTGCCTATACACGAATCGATACGTATGACGCGCAATATAAGTTCAAAACATGGCTCTATCGAATCACGACAAACGTTGCCATCGATCGATTGAGGAAGCGGAAGCCGGAATATTCGATGGATGCCGAAATTGCGGGTACAGACGGTTTGACTTATCAAGACCACTTAGCTGATGAAGCGCCCCAACCCGATGCCCAAGTGGTTCATCGCGAAATTCGAAGTGAAATGCATGAGGCAATCAAGCAACTTCCAGACAAATATCGCATTCCGTTATTATTAAAATATGTGGATGATTTGTCGCTTAAAGAAATCAGCGTGATGATCGACATGCCGGTCGCAACGGTTAAGACAAGGATCTTCCGGGGAAGAGAAATGTTAAAAACAATCTTTCAAAATAGGGAGGGGTTCAATTGACTCCTGAAGAAAAAGTACAACAATATTTGGAAGATGGCGTTTTGCCCGAAGAATCTGACGAATTGCGTCAATTGTTAGAGGACGATGAATTATATGAATCGTATCTACAATATGAACGAATCGACGCAGAACTGAAAGCATTGCCTCGTCCAAAAATATCAGCAGATTTTACGGCTCGAGTGATGGCCGCTTTACCTGAAACTCCTGCACAGACAGCACCTGATTCTGTCGTACCGTTATCAAAACCGGTTCGAAAAGAACGCAAACCGCACTCGAAACAAATGCTATGGTTGCAACGGCACCCAGGTTTGATTGCGGCCGTACTGTTCTTTAGTTTGATGTCTAGTGCGACACTCGGACTATGGAGCAGCGCTTCAGAGACGATGACCTATACAAAAGTACCAGGTGTGATCGTATCTGAGAATGAAGTCATTGTCCCGGCCGGTGTCACGGTTGAAAAAGACATCACGGTCCAAGGTGGCGATTTACGGATTGAAGGTACCGTCAATGGAAACGCGACAGCCGTCAATGGTCGTGCCTATTTAGCAAGTGCCGGTCAAGTGACAGGTGAACTCGAACAGATCGATCAGATGTTCGAATGGATTTGGTACTCGATGAAACAACTTTTCTAAAGACGCTTCCGGCGTCTTTTTTTCGTTTCAATCTGGTTTCGTTTTGACGTGACGCAATGCGTATCTATTGAAATGATGATATAATGGAATTTGCACGATTTAGCTAGGTAGTTGAGGAGGGGAGCATTTGCCGCTACTTGAACAAGTATCATTTTTCTCATTTTTAAATCTTTCAGAAAACGTACATTGGTACGATTATTTGAATGATGTTTTAGATATCGTCGTCGTCACGTATGTCATTTACAAGTTGATGATGATTGTGCGTGGGACAAAAGCAGTACAATTAATTAAAGGGATTTCCATCATTCTAGTCAGTTGGTTCTTGAGCGGTTTCTTCGGATTGAAGACGCTCCAGTTCTTGCTAAATCAGGTGATCACGTACGGTCTCCTCGGAATTATCATCATTTTTCAGCCAGAGTTGAGACGTGGTCTTGAACATCTCGGACGAACGAGTAACTTATTCAGTCGTACGGGAACAAGTGATGAGGAGCAACAACGACAAATGATTGAAGCCATCGTCAGTTCCGCACAGTACATGTCAAAACGGCGAATCGGTGCATTGATTGCGATTGAACGCGATACGGGATTAAACGAGTATGTGGAGACCGGCATTCGTATGGACTCGCATATCACATCCCAGTTGATTATTAACTTATTCATTCCGAATACGCCGCTTCATGATGGCGCGATGATTATTCAGGACGGGAAAATTGCGGCGGCAGCTTGCTATTTACCGCTTTCGGAAAGCCCGCACATCGATAAAGCCCTCGGGACGCGTCACCGAGCAGCCATCGGGGTCAGTGAAGTGACGGATAGCGTCACTCTTACCGTCTCAGAAGAAACGGGAGCAGTCTCACTTGCAATCGCGGGCCGCTTGTATCGGGAACTAGACGAAGAAGCGCTTCGCAATAAATTAATTCAAGAACTCGTCATCGAAGAAAAAGAGGCGACCCTCTCGTTCTTCGGCAAAAAAGGAGGGGATAAGTAAGTGATTGATCAGTGGTTACAACATAAGTGGTTTCTCCGCTTCATCGCACTTGCTTTAGCCGTCCTTCTATACTTAATGGTCGCTGAGACCAGTTCTTCGAATAACGCATCTAGCGCATTGCCAATCGTCGGACAAAGTTCCATGACGCTCGATGTGCCGGTCGAAGTGTTTTTTGATGAGGTCCAGTATGTCGCATATAATGTTCCGGAAGAGATGGGTGTCGAGCTTCAAGGGCCATCTAGTAGTTTAACGATGACGAAATTGGTGAAAGATTATCAGGTGTTCGTCGATTTGACCAATCTTGGCACCGGATTCCATCGTGTCCCGGTCGAAGCGCGTGGATTCGGCGGAGACGTCAATGTCAAACTAGATCGAGAGACTGTCGAAATCTATATCGATCGGAAACAAACGATTGAAGTCCCTGTGTCCGTGAATCTGTTGAACAAAGATCAATTACCGGACGGAAAAGTCGCGGGCGATGTCGAAATCGAACCGTCGACTGTAAAAGTCACAGGTGGTGCGAGTCGGATTCAAAACGTCAAAGAAATCACGTTGAATGTGGATGTTGCCAATCAAAGTCAGACGTTCACACGAGAAATTCCACCGACCATTTTAGATGCGAATGGAAATCCGTTGAACGTGTCAGTCGATCCGAATATCATCAATGTCACCGTACCGATTTATGATGAGAGCGCGATGATTCCAATCGAGGTCGTCATGAGCGGAGAGGTGGCAGACGATTTCCGCTTAGTTGATACGTTGCTAGGTGAGACGGAAGTCCGTGTCTTTGCACCAAAAGCGGTGCTAGATGAACTCCAGCAAGTGGAGACAGAACCGATTGAACTTGACGATTTAACGAAGTCGGAAAAAGTGACCGCTACCCTTCGTCTTCCGGAAGGAGCGACTTCACTCGGTAAAAAAGAAGTAGAAGTCCAGGTGCTCGTTCGTCCAAATGATGAGACGAAAGATGACACGGGTGAATTGACAGAGCGGATTCGGTTGACCGTCCCAATCACTGTCCGTGGATATGACCGGACGAATTACACGATTCAAACGCAAGAAGTGGTCAGCGTGACGCTCTCGGGCAAACGTTCCCTTCTTGAAAGCATCTCATCAAACAGTGTCAACGTGACGTTAGATCTGACCGGATTGCCGAGCGGAACACATGCAGTCGATGCAGATTATGAAGTACCAAAAGGCGTGACCGTGATCTCGCCAAAGACAATCGATGTTCAATTGACGAGTGTCGATGAAGAAACAGAAACATCTTCCATTCAATAAAGATGTTCAATCATACAAAAGTGAGGATTTAATCTTATGGGTAAATATTTTGGAACAGATGGAGTTCGCGGTGTTGCCAACTCTGAGTTAACTGCGGAATTAGCATATCGTTTAGGTCGTGCGGGTGGCTACGTGTTGTCGAAACATTTGCCAGAAGGCGAACAGCCAAAAGTGTTGATCGGTCGTGATACACGGATTTCAGGACATATGCTTGAAGGTGCATTGATTGCGGGTCTTCTCTCAATCGGTGCAGAAGTGATGCGTCTCGGTGTCATTTCAACACCTGGAGTCGCTTACTTGACGAAATCGCTCGACGCGACGGCAGGTGTCATGATTTCAGCATCGCATAACCCTGTGGCGGATAACGGAATCAAATTCTTCGGTAGCGATGGTTTCAAATTAGACGATGCGACCGAGCAAGAAATTGAAGACATCTTAGATGCTGCGGAAGATACGCTCCCGCGTCCGACAGGTAAAGATCTCGGTTTCGTATCGGATTACTACGAAGGCGCGCAAAAGTATCTTCAAATGTTGAAACAAACGGTAGAAGAAGACTTTGATGGTCTTCATATCGCACTCGACTGTGCACATGGAGCAACGAGTGGCCTTGCGGCTCGACTGTTTGCAGACTTAGAAGCAAACGTGTCGACGATCGGAAACTCGCCAAACGGTTTAAATATCAATGAAGGTGTCGGGTCGACACACCCTGAGCATTTGGCTGAATTCGTCCGTGAAAAAGGAGCGGACATGGGCCTTGCCTTTGATGGGGATGGAGACCGTTTGATTGCGATTGACGAGAACGGTGAAATTGTCGACGGAGACAAGATCATGTATATTTGCGGAAAATACTTGAGTGAAAAAGGGCGTCTCAAAGACAACACGATTGTCGCGACGGTCATGAGTAACCTCGGTTTCCATAAAGCCGTTGAAGAAGCGGGCATGACGGCGCTTCAAACAGCAGTGGGTGACCGCTATGTCGTTGAAGAAATGAAAAAACATCAATATACACTCGGTGGCGAACAATCAGGTCATTTGATTTTCCTCGATCACTCGACAACGGGTGACGGTATGTTATCTGGTGTGCAATTGGCAGAAATCGTGAAATCGACAGGGCGTAAACTGTCTGAATTAGCGGCAGAGATGCCAGTTTATCCGCAAAAGCTCGTGAACATTCGTGTGACGAATAAAAACGATGCGATGAACGGAGAGCGTGTCTTGGCAACGATTCAAGAAGCGGAAGCGGAAATGGCCGGAAACGGTCGAATCCTCGTCCGTGCATCAGGTACAGAACCACTTGTTCGTGTCATGGCGGAAGCCCCGACAGCGGAAGAGTGTGACCGTTACGTTGAAAAAATCGCACAAGTCGTACGCGAAGATTACGGCGTAGACGGATAAAATTTTCGAAACCGGGAATAACACAAGGGAATCCACATCGGATTCCCTTTTTGTTTCCGTTTTGTCATCGAGAAAACAGCGGATTTTCTTGACGAATGGGGGTGTGATTTGTACTATTAAGAGCGTGACCTTGGAAACGGAAGGACACAAGAGTACGAACAAGCGCCAGAACTCTGCGGAGTTGACGAGGTTGGAGGTTATCGAGATTTCGGCGGATGCCTCCTCGTCGCCTGTCACGACGATAAGCATGCTTTTAAAACGCCCGGGCGACCGGACGGACAAAGAAGCGTGTACTGACAGCTCTTAGAAAAAGCCCGTTTCCTTTTTCGAGAAATCGAAGAATAGAGGAGATTTGTTTATGTGTGGAATTGTAGGAATGATTGGGAATACCGGAGCGAAGGAAGTCCTTCTCAAAGGTCTCGAAAAACTCGAGTACCGTGGTTATGACTCGGCAGGTCTTGCGTTGATGCATGAGAATGTCAACGTTCACAAAGAAGTCGGTCGCATTGCTGCGCTACGCGAAATCATCCCAGCAGAAGTAGACGGCACGATTGGAATCGGCCACACACGTTGGGCAACACACGGGGTACCGAGCGTACCGAACGCCCACCCGCATCAAAGCACGACAGGACGCTTCACGCTCGTCCATAACGGCGTAATCGAGAACGACGAGCTCATCAAGAAGACGCTCGACGTCCCGTTCCTTTCAGAGACGGACACAGAAGTCATCGTCCAGCTCATGGAGAAGCACTTCGTCGAGCTCGGCGATGTCGAGGCGGCGTTCCGTAAGACGCTTTCGGACCTCCACGGTTCGTACGCGATTGCGATGATCGACTCAGAGGACAAAGAGCGCCTCTATATCGGCAAGAACAAGTCGCCGCTCCTCGTCGGACTTGGTGACGGCACGTTCAACGTCGTCGCATCAGACGCGATGGCGATGCTCCAGGTGACAGACCAGTACCTCGAGCTCCACGATGGTGAGATCGTCATCCTCACACGTGAGTCGGCGACGATCAAGACGCTCGACGGCGAAGTACTCGAGCGTGCACCATACACGGCCGAGATCGATGCGTCAGACATCGAGAAGGGTACGTACGCGCACTACATGTTGAAAGAGATGGACGAACAGCCAGCCGTCATCCGTAACATCATCCAGCACTACCAGAACGAGAACGGCGACATCGAGCTCGCAGAAGGCGTGCGTGAACTCGTTTCGGAAGCAGACCGCGTCTATATCGTCGCATGTGGTACAAGTTACCACGCTGGTCTTGTCGGGAAGCAATTGATTGAGCGCGTTGCAGGTGTACCGACTGAAGTACACGTCGCATCAGAGTTCGGTTACAACATGCCACTTTTGACAGAGAAGCCACTCTTCCTCTTCATCTCACAATCAGGTGAGACAGCGGACAGCCGTGCCGTCCTCGTCGAAGTGAAAAAATTGGGCCATAAAGCGCTCACGTTGACGAACGTGGCAGGATCGACATTGTCACGTGAAGCGAACGAGACGATGCTCCTCCACGCCGGACCAGAAATTGCGGTCGCGTCGACGAAAGCATACACGGCACAGATTGCCGTCCTCGCGATTCTCGCATACGACATCGCTCGTGCGAACGGGAAGAAACTCCCGTTTGATCTCATGCAAGAACTTGCACTCGTTGCGACAACGATGGACTCGATCATGGCACAAAAAGAAATCTTTGAAGAGCTTGCAGATAAGTTCTTGAAAGAGTCACGTAACGCATTCTTCCTCGGACGTGGATTGGATTCATATGTAGGTCTCGAAGGCGCATTGAAGCTGAAAGAGATTTCATATATTCAAGCAGAAGGGTACCCAGGTGGGGAACTCAAACACGGTCCGATCGCCTTGATTGAAGAAGGGACACCGGTCATCACGCTCGTGTCTCAACCAAACACACACCTCAACATCCGTGGAAACATCAAGGAAGTTGTGGCGCGTGGTGCCATCGCATGTACGATTTCAATGGAAGGAATGGAGCATGAGAACGACGCATTCGTTCTTCCACGTGTTGAACCACTTCTCACGCCACTCGTGACGGTTCTTCCACTTCAACTCATCTCGTACTATGCAGCACTCGCTCGCGACTGTGATGTCGACAAGCCACGTAACTTGGCGAAGTCTGTAACGGTTGAATAATGTCCAAGACCAAAATCTTTCGGGATTTTGGTCTTTTTTGTTGCAATGAGTTAACAAATCATCGTAATGTTCTCAAAAACGTCTGTTTCTTCAAAAGAGGGGGTAAAATCTACATGAGTATGAACAAAGGAGAGATTTGATGAAACAGAAGAAATGGATGACAGGTCTCGGTGTCATGATTCTCGCGACATCATTGGCCGCTTGTGGGGATACGGCAGAGGACACATCGATGGAGATGTCAGAAGAGCAAAGCATGGACCATTCAGCGATGGATCACTCCGGGTCTGGAGAAGTTCCAGACGGGCTGATGGAAGCCAGTGATCCGACTTTTCCAGTCGGATCAACCGCGATGATGACAGCGGATCACATGCCAGGGATGGAAGGCGTGGAGGCGACGATTGTCGGTGCATATGATACGACGGTCTACGCCGTCAGCTATACACCGACTACAGGTGGTGACCCGGTGGAGGATCACAAATGGGTGATTCACGAAGAACTGGACAATCCGGACGAGGCGCCTTTGTCTGAAGGGGATGAGGTCGTATTGGCCGCCGACCATATGGAAGGGATGGACGGCGCAGAAGCGACAATCGATACAGCGGAAGAGACGACCGTTTACATGGTTGATTACACGACCGAAGACGGGAAAGAGGTCACAAACCATAAATGGGTGACCGAAAGTGAATTAGAAGCAATGAAATGAATGTGATAGACCTCGAGTACATCTCGTGGTCTATTTTTTTCGATAAATATTTATTGATAAACGATAAATCATAGCATATGATAAAGAAAATAAAACTAAATGAGGTGTTTGGCAGATGAAACGGGAAACCATCTTTTTGAAACTAGCAGTGATTGTCTTGTCGCTCCCGATTCTCGCGGCATGTATCTTTTTACTCCCTTTCCTTTGGCGAGAGGCGGTGGAGAGCGGAGGATGGATTGCGAATTCGATGCGACCGATTATTGGAGGGATGTATGTAGCAGCGATTCCCTTTTTCGTTGCCTTGTCACAGTCATTCATCTTACTTGGATTGATTGATCGGAATGAGGCATTCTCCTATCGGTCGGTGAAAGCACTTCGTGTCATTAAATATTGTGCGTTGACCATCACGGCCATCTATATGGCGACACTCCCGTTCTTCTATTGGTTCGCTGAGCGTGACGACTCGCCAGGATTTTTAGTCATCGGATTCGTCTTCGTGTTCGCCGCATTTGTCATTGCCGTCTTTGCTGAGTTGTTACAGAAATTATTGAAGCGAGCCATCGATATGAAACAAGAAATCGATTTGACGGTCTGAGGTGAGAAAAATGGCGATGATTGTGAATCTAGATGTGATGTTAGCGAAGCGGAAAATGAGTGTGACAGAGCTGTCGGAACGGGTCGGGATCACCATGGCGAACTTGTCGATTTTAAAGAATGGAAAAGCGAAAGCGATTCGTTTTTCGACGCTCGAAGCAATTTGTGAAGCGCTCGACTGTCAACCGGGGGACATACTAGAATATCGAGCGGACGAACGAGCAGAGTGAATCTCTGCTTTTTTGTGTGAACATGAAACGTATTTGAACGATATAGCGTATATAAGATAAATCATTCAGGGGGAGACTAGAAAATGGTTCAAACATGGACAGAACGGACACACGAAGCAATTAATGGGAAACGAGGTCGACTGTTAATCTGGTCGTTTCTCTGTGCCGTTATATTAGAATCTAGTGCATTGCTCGATCCGACACTTTACGGGGCGAAAGCCGATTCAGTACAGGCGATTGTATTCCTTTTAAGTACAATTGTTGTATCCTTCATGCTATATCCAATCATCATTGGGTATCACTGGGTCATTCTTTCAATCATTCGCGGACAAGACGCGCAGTTCCGTGATGTATTTCGACCGATGAAAGAACGATTTGGTAAGCATGTGACTGCAGTCATCCTACTAGCCATCTTCCAGACGCTTTGGACACTATTGTTCATTGTTCCAGGAATCATGAAGTTCTTCTCTTACGCGTTCACGTACTTTATTTTGCGAGATGAGCCAGCATTATCGGTCAGAGAATCGATCACGAAGTCACGCGCGCTGATGCATGGTCAGAAGTGGGACGCATTTAAACTAATTTTGCCGTTCATCCCGATTTATTTGATTGGCTTCACGTTATTTACGGTCGTCAATTCGGTTTTACTTGCTGCATTCTCCCTATCGATTGCGACGGTTCTCATTCGTCCATTCGTCGTTTCGCGCTTCGCTGTCATGTATGAAGATACGCGTCGGGCTTACGACGAACAATGGAACAAGCCAGCCTGAAGCATATCAAACAGAGGGTAAATTGAAGGAACGTGCTACAATCTTCATGAAGAGAAAGGGGAATGCGGAATGAAGATTGGGATCATCGGGGCCGGTCTGAGCGGAATCATCGCAGCGCGTGAACTCGTGCGTCAAGGTCATGCCGTTGAACTGATTGAAAAGAGTCGAAGCGTCGGGGGACGCTTGGCGACGCGTCGAATCGGTGATGGACGAGCCGACCATGGAGCGGTTTATTTCACGGTGCGTGGAGAAGAGCTCGAACGAGAGGTACAGTCGTGGATGAATGCGAACTGGGTGCGGGTCTGGTATGCCGACCCTTATCCATGTTATGTCGCGATTAATGGGATGAATGCCCTCGCTAAGCGTTTAGCTGAAGATTTGACCGTACAGTTGAATGAACGAGTGGAGAACGTTCAACTGGAAGAAGACGGAACCGTCACAGTCAAGACAGACGTGACGACGCGTTCCTATGATCAAGTCGTGATGACGGCACCGCTTCCACAGTCATTCGAACTACTAGGGAGTTTGGTCGACCAGATCAAGCCCGCGCTACTTCGTCTCGTATATTCGCCGACGTTCGTGGGTCTTTTTGAATGTGCCGGAGATGTACAGATTGGAGCAGACGGTATTCTCGATCAAGAACTGGTACCCGGTGTATTAAAAATCGTCGATAATCGCCAAAAAGGAATCTCTGCGACACCACTCGTAAGTGTCTATATGGAAGAGGCGTGGAGTGAGGCGTGGTATGAGCGACCGGAAGCAGAGACACTTGCTGAAATAGAGCGGTTAGTGCGTGAAGAAGTCGGAGACCTCGACATCCAATCACGGCAATTGAAACGTTGGCGTTACGCCCAAGCGAAAGACGTATGGCATGAGCCGTTTTATCAAGTAAGCCATCATCCCATCTATTTAGCAGGGGACGTCTTCCTTGAAGCTGATGATCCATCCGGACGAACGCGATTCGAAAGTGCCTATCTGTCTGGGTTACGTGTGGCAGAAACCATCGAAAAGAACATGGATCGATAAGGGCATCGCTTATCGGTCTTTTTATTTGACGCCATTTAGTTTAGGGCATAAACTATAACCATCTAGTTTAGGGGGTAAACTAAAAATGAAAGCATTGATGCGTGAAGCGGTGCAGTTGTTTGAAGAAGTGATGTTCCATGGGACGGAACATGTCATCGAAGCGATGGAGGGAAACGTATGGCGCGAGTATTCGCGTGAACAGCTCCAACTGTGGAAGTTACTCGATCAGTTTGGACCAACTCCGGCTGGGCAATTGGCGCAAAAACAAGGTGTCCATAAAAGCGCGGTCTCGAATCGCCTGAAAAAGTTGGTCGAAAAAGGACTTGTCACGAGTCGACGAGGACAAGATCAACGGGAACGATTGATTGAATTGACCCCAGAAGGGAAACGGCTCGTCGAAGAAGTGGACGGTGCCGTCTATCGATATGTGGAATCCCTCATCGATGGAGAAGTAGACGAAATTGAAATCGAGCAGTTTGTTCGGACGTTCCGAAAAATAAAGCAATTGCTCCGAATCGGGGAGGAATAACACATGCATAAAATCATTCAATGGCGCTGGGGAATTTTCATTTCCCTCATCGTATTGACGGCAGCATTATTTGTCGCAGCACCGAACTTAACGAAACAAGCAGAAGAGGCAGGGAGCTTCCAACTTGCGGACGACATGGACTCACAACGCGCACAAGCGATTTTAGATGAAGCTGGGAAAAGTGACAAGACCATCTCGCTCGTCTACGAGTTCGAGACGATTGGCGAAACAGAGCGAACAGATGTCGCGCGTGTCATCGAAGAACTTAAACAAAATGAAACGGTCGTGACAGATGTTCTCGATCCGTTCGAAAACGAGGAGACAGAGGCACAGCTCGTCTCAGAAGACGAACGCATCGTCCTCGTCCCCATCACGGTAGAAGGTACGACGGAAGAAATCAATGCGTTTGCTGATGATGTCCGTGAAAACGTGCTCCCACAAGAGGAGACAGTATATATCACCGGGGAAGAAATCATTAACAATGATGTGAACTTAAGTGCCCAGGAAGGGTTGAAAAAGACAGAGATCATCACGGTCGTGTTGATTTTTGGATTACTCCTTCTCGTCTTCCGTTCCATCGTGACCCCGTTCATCCCGCTCATTGCGGTCGGATTCACGTATCTGTTGAGCCAATCCTTTGTCGCGTTCTTTGTGGATTGGTTTGGGTTCCCGGTGTCCAACTACACGCAGATCTTCCTTGTCGCCATCTTGTTCGGGATTGGGACAGACTACTGTATCCTGCTTCTTAGCCGTTATAAAGAAGAACTCAGTGCAGGGCATGCCATCGAAGACGCCATCGTCAATACGTACAAGACGGCAGGACGGACGGTCCTCATCAGTGGACTCGCGGTCTTCGTCGGTTTTGCCGCCATCGGATTTGCTGATTTTCCAATCTTTAAATCAGCGGTCGCCGTCGCAGTCGGGATTGCGGTGTTGCTGCTGATTCTCTTCACGGTCGTCCCATTCTTTATGGCGACGCTCAAACAGCGACTGTTTTGGCCGTCGAAAAAGGCAGGCGAGCATCATGACAGCAAGCTTTGGGCTAGTTTGAGCCGATTGTCGGTCAATCGCCCGTTCGTATCGATTTTGGTCGTCGGGTTGATTACAGTACCTGTCTTATTCACATATGACGATGCCCGTTCGTTCAATATGGTCGATGAGATTGGAGACGGGTACGATTCGGTTCGTGGACTGAATTTGATCTCAGAAGGGTTCGGTCAAGGGGAATCCCTTCCGGTACAAGTCATTTTGAGACAAGATCAAGCCATTACAGAATCAGAAGTTCCCTATATCGAAAAGTTTGCAAGTGAGCTTGAAAAAGTCGAAGGTGTGAATGGTGTCCGTGCGCTTACACGTCCTACTGGTGAAGTCATCGACGATTTTTATGTCGATACGCAGCTCAGTGAAGTCAGCGATGGCTTGTCTGAAGCGCAGACGGGTCTCGGGGATGTTCAAACTGGATTGGATGAGATTGAGCAAGGATTGAACGGGATTGTTGGACAACTACCAAGCGGTTCAATCAATGCTGGGGCACCGCTTGCAGAAGCAGCAGCGGGACTAAATCAGTTGAATGGTCAACTTGGTCTCATTGGGCAAGGATTGACAGCGACTCAAAACATCCCGGCCGCAGTCGGACAGCTCGGTCAAGTATCAGCTGGCCTCACACAAATTGAGTCAGGAATCAACGAAGCGGCGTCCGCATTAAATGCACAAGGTTCTCAGGTCGGTGAACTTGGTAGCGGGTTAGCGCAACTGGCGACAGGTGTCGCGGAAGCGAACGACGGGCTAGGACAAATTGAGTCTGGTCTCGGCGAAGTCGTTTCGTTCTTACAACAGTTGAGTGAAACAGATGCGCTTCGGGAGACTGGTGTGTATCTTCCGGAAGGGACGCTCACATCAGATGCGTTCTCACCTGCAGTCGAACGATATGTCTTCGATGAAGGAATGGCGACTCAGCTCGAGGTCGTCTTAGAGATGGACCCGTATTCGCCAGAAGCGATTGATACCGTTGAGACAATCAAAGAGACGATGAATCGTGCCGTGACGGGAACACCGTATGCGGATGCGACCATCGGATATGCCGGGATCTCAAGTATCAATAGCGATTTAAATGAAACATCGACGAATGATTTCAATCGAACGGTAGCCATCATGCTCGTGACGTTGTTCATCGTCTTGACAGCACTGTTCCGCTCGATGATCATGCCACTCTATATGATCGCTTCGCTTCTCTTGACGTACTATACGTCAGCGGCGATCACAGAGCTAATCTTTGTAGAAGGACTCGGCTATGACGGGATTAGCTGGGCCGTTCCGTTCTTTGGATTTGTCATGTTGATTGCCCTTGGAATTGACTACTCCATCTTCTTGTTAGATCGATTCCGAGAAGAAACAATCAATGGGAAGACGGTCCGTGAGGCGCTCATCCACTCGATGACGAAGATGGGTACCGTCATTATGACCGCCGCGGTCATCCTCGCTGGGACGTTCGGTGCCATGATTCCGTCAGGCGTGCTCAGTCTCGTCCAGATCGCGACAATCGTCATCACCGGTTTGTTATTGTATGGCTTGATTGTGTTACCGCTGCTCATCCCGGCAATCACCGTCTCCTTCGGGGACGGGGTATGGTGGCCATTTAAACGGAAAGTTGAAGATAGATAATTGTGAGGGATTCAGAGGACAACAAGTGCAGCGAATGCTGGCATATGTTGTCCTATTTTTATTTGTTGAGTCAATACAAAACTGCGAGAAATGGACTTAAAAATTTTCGGCATGTGCCGATAAATACATATAGACTCTTACTTTTATTGAAAGAAGGCAACAATCATGGTAAATCATTTTGAGAAAATGAGCTCGTTACTCGTATCGCGGATGATAATCATTTTGTTTTTCCTTTCTTATCCGATCATGGGTGTTTTGTATTGGATGGGGGAGCTCGCGGGGCAAGGCGCAGTCAATTTTATTCTGATAGGTGGTGTCATTCAAGCCGCATCATGGCTGGGCCATCGCTTCTATGTGGAACATACTTGGTTGAAGTATGGGCTCGTCACGTTGATGTACATTGCAGCTTCAGCAATTATCTTGACGCTGCCAGGTACTGCGATTCAAAATATCGTCTTTCTGTATATCGTATTGATGTTGATGTACTTGAATCGGCATCTTGTGCTGTACGGCAGCATTCTCGCGCTTATCGTATCGGTCGGAGCTGTATTGATTGGGCGCTTTTCATTTGAAACGCCGCTCGATCTCGTCATTTGGTTCACTGTGCTCACAATGGCTTTGTCTGGCGCCTACTTCGTTTCTTTCTTTGGGGCAAAATTATTACACGAGACGTTTACACAACAACAACAAGCTGAACAGCATGCGAGTGAGGTCGAACTCACCATGGCGAAGACGACAGCGAGTGCGACAATGCTTCATGGCGCGGTATTTACAATGAATGATTCCGTTGATTCCGTCACGAACGCCTCAGAACAAGTCACGGCCCAAATTGGTTCGATGACAAAACGAACGTCTGAACAAGCAGTTTTGATTCAGAATGTCGCCTCACAAATTCAATCCACTGTACAGGCGTTTGAACGGATGCAACAACAGCTTCAAGAAACAACCTCGCACGTGAACGGTGTCTTACAAGACGCTCAACTATCACATGACAATATGGATTCGACAGAACGGTCGCTTGCTGAGCTGAACTTAAGTATCGGTGAAGTGAATCTAGCCTTTAAAGGATTGGCGGAGCGTTTCCAAGAAGTGCGGACCATCACGGATACGATTCAGCAAATCTCGTCTCAGACGAACTTGTTGTCTCTTAACGCTTCAATTGAGGCGGCACGAGCAGGTGAACACGGAAAAGGGTTTGCCGTCGTCGCGACGGAGATTCGAAATTTGTCCGCTCAAACGGCACAAGCATCAGCTCAGATTAATGACATTATCCAACTCGTCATGCAAGAGGTACAAGTGACGGAACGTGCCATCGATGGCAGTACAGAACGTCTATCGACGCAGGAAGAACAAGTCCGTAAGAGTGGGGCGTCGATCCTTTCCATGATTCAAACGACAAATACGGTCGCAGGAACAGTAGATGAGACGTCGAGTCAGCTCCAAATCGCCGCCGCAGAATTACACAAAGTCCATCAAGTGACGGGTGATATGACGGCGTTGACGATGGCACTCGAAACGAACAGCCAAGACGTTCATGTGTTGACGATTTCACAACAAGAAGCGTTAGCTTCGTTGAAAGATCAAATTGAAGAACTGAACGAGATTGCGAACGAACTCGTCTAAACGATGGACACGCCTTTACAAATCGGCGTGTCCATTTGCGTATACATCTCTTCTAAAACGGGAAAAGTATTGCGTTCATGTAAAACGGAGGAGGAATTTGCAATGGAAATCGTGATTACCGCTGTATTAAAGGCATATCCGGGGAAAGAGGAAGAGTTAAGGCAAGCGCTCGATGAAGTCATTTCCCCATCGAGACAAGAAGAAGGATGTTTGACGTATGTGCTCCATGAGTCAATCGATGCCCCGGGCACGTTCGTGTTCTATGAGAAATATCGGGACGAGACGGCGCTCGACGCGCATATCCATTCAGCCCATTATCAGGCGTACCGGAAACGAGTGGAGACATTGCTCGCCGTGAGAGACGTGTATCGTCTACGTGAAGTCTGAAAGGAGGAAATCTAATGATTACCCAATCGATTATCCCGTGTATTTGGTTCGAAAGTCACGTCGAAGCGATTGCGGAGTGGTACGTCTCGAAGTTTCCCGATTCGTTCATCGACTATACGACGAAACTGATGGATACGCCTTCAGGTGAGACGACGATTGTGACCGTCTCGCTGTCGGGACAGTTCTTGCAACTGCTTGGGGCGGGTCCGTTGAAGGACCGCAATCCCTCCATCTCGTACATGGTCACGTTCCCGACGTCGGAAGAAGTGGATACGCTTTGGGGCGAATTGAGTGAGGGGGCAGAGGTGCTCATGCCGCTTGACACGTATGATTTCAGCGCGCGCTATGGCTGGTTGAAAGACAAGCACGGGGTATCCTGGCAAATCATGCATAGCGGCGGGATGGACATCCAGACGGTGACCCCATGCTTTTTGTTCGTCGGGGACGTCTTTGGTCATGCTGAAGCGGCGATGAATGACTGGATTTCGATTTTCCCGGATTCTTACGTGCTGGAAGACCATATGATTCGTTACGGGGGGACAGACGGCCCGAAGTTGGAAGGGAAGCTCAATTACGCCCGCTTCGTCTTGTCCGGACGCGAGTTCGTCACCATGGACAGCGCGGAAAATCATCAATTCGCGTTCAACGAGATGCAGTCGCTGATTGCGTTTTGTGAGTCGCAAGAAGAAGTCGATTCCTACTGGGAGCGGCTATCGGCTGTACCGGAAGCAGAGGAGTGTGGTTGGCTGAAAGATCGCTATGGCGTCTCCTGGCAAATCATCCCGTGGGAAATGGAAGAGATGATGACGGTTGGTTCGCAAGAGCAGATTGAACAGGTCGTACAGGCATGTCTGCCCATGAAAAAGCTTGATATCGCGACATTGCGTAAAGCTTACTGAACAAAACTCCCGAGACAAATAGCTCGGGAGTTTTTTCATGGACTCATTTGCGAGAGGGCATCTTTCTCGATGATGGTATCCGAGAGCCGGAGCTGACTGGCCGCGCGGTCGATGTAAGGGGCGCATCGATTGAATGCGACTTGTTCTTCCGTCTCAATGGAATAGCATGTGCCGTTACCAGCACGCTCGGTCAAGTCTGGTTCATAGTAATGATCTTCATATCGGAAAGCGCCCGTCCGAAAGACGGTTAGATTTGACGTATCATTTAATAGGGAGTCGCCAAGCATATATGCCGGAGAGATCCCAAGTAAATCGAGAATCGTCGGGGCGATATCGATTTGCCCACCACTCGCCTCCATGACTTCTCCTGTCGTCGGTCCAGGTGGTTTGATGAAGAGAGGGACAGCACGGTCAAGTTGAAACGCGTCAACCGTCGAGTTCACTTCTTCGAGGGTAGCCATCTCTTCTCCTGGTGCCGTCAGACCGCTATCGTGGTCACCATACATGACGAGAAGCGTCTCATCCCAGAAACCATCTTGTTTCAATCGTTCGATGAACTGACCGACAGCGGCATCGACGAAATGAACGGTATGGTAATAGTTTTCGAGAAGGGGATCGTCGATATCAGATAGGTCCAACCGCTTCTCGTCTTCCGGGATATCGTACGGTGTATGACTCGTTAAAGCGACTAAAAATGCGTAAAATGGTTCATCCAACTCTTCCATAAATCCGACCGACGTATTTAAGAATTCTTGGTCGTTGAGTGCCATCCCGATGATGCCTTGATCGGGGTAGTCTTTGTCGCTAAAGAAATGATTGAACCCGATATTGTCATAAAAGTCATCGCGATTCCAAAAGTCTTTTCGGAACGAATGCATGGCTGCCGTATCGTAGCCCGCCTCATTCAAGGATTGAGAGAGCGCGCTGAATTGATTTCCCGGGAAACGCGTGTAGACGGAACCAGATTTGACAGGATAAAGTGACGTGTTGACGATGAACTCTGCATCAGACGTTCGCCCTTCATGCGTTTGATGATACACGTTCGGGAAGTAAAGCATGTCACGTCGCAGTCGGTTCAAATTCGGGGTCAGTTCCTGTCCATCAATCTGTTGATCGATGACGGATGTTTGGAATGATTCGAGTTGTAAAACGATAACGTTCGTATCTGGACTTGGGGCACTTAATTCTTGATAAGAGAGTGCTTGAATTTGAGAACGCTCTTCTTCTGTCAGGGCTTCGTTCCATCCCATAGCACGTTCGACGCCTCGGGCGACATCCATCGCGTGATAGCCCCAAAATCCAAGATGATAGTATTCACGCATATTCGATATGGGGTCGTCCGCGATCCACTTTTCTCCACGCTGATAACTGAGGGTGAGCGGGATTGTGAAGAGAAGAAATCCGAGTGTGAAGCCAGCGAGCGCCAATCGTCTTCCGTTTCGTTTCCCTTCACGGACAGGATGACGTTTCATATAACGCAAAATCAAACCGTAGATGATGAGGTCGATGAAGAAGAACGCATCGATTGGGCGGATGAGCGTCAAGAAGCCACCCCCGACATCTCCCATCTGCCCGATATCAGATAGTAAGGCGACGGATAATAAGTCTTCAAAATAGCGATAGTACCAGACGTCCGAGACGAGCAGGGTACTATGCAGGAACAGAGAAACGTATAAAATCCATCGGCGGATCGGATAAGACACGGCGAGTGCCCAACTCGTCAGGAGCAAAATCGTCGCCAAATTGATGAGGAAGAATGAGAAGTCGAACGCCGTCGCGGTCAACCAGCTAAAAAAGAAGAGCTTTGCCAGAGAGAGTGACAAGTAGCTCCAATAATCGAGATATTTCATTAGTGATCTCCTAACTCAAAATGTAGTTACTGTATCCTTTCCTTTCTTATGAACAGAGAAAACGTAGAAAGTGTGATGGAGATTCATTCGTAATCAAAAATATGTAATATATATATTGCGTTAATGGAATATATATATTACATTTTAGGTATTGCGCAACTAAATTAGGAGACAGACATGGGAAATAGAGTAAAAGAACATCGAGTAGAAAAGAATCTTACTCAAACCGATTTGGCAGAGGCGATCGGTGTGACTAGACAGACAATCGGTTTGATCGAATCGAATAAATATAATCCCTCTTTGAAACTCTGTATTGCCATTGCGAGGGTTCTGGGCGTCACGTTAAATGATTTATTCTGGGAGGAGTAAAAGATGAAAGAATCATGGGTCACAATGTTTTTACCAAATGACGAATATAAAGAAAGGCGGATGTTGTACTTTATAGCCGAGGCTTTCGTTTTGTTCATTGGATTTTTGGGAGTAGTCGTTCTATTGAATAGATTTTCAGGTATATTCAACACTGAGTCTTCATATATTTTATTGAGTGTTATAGCAATTCTAAGTCTCTATGTATGGATTCGCTATATTCTCTCAGGTATGGAGTATACAAACGTTGTTGAGAAATCTGAATATAAAATCGAACTAAGGAAACTGATTGGTTCCACATCGAAGTTTGCTGTTTTGTTTGCTGGAGTGGCAATAGCATTAAAGGTGACAGGTGTAGTGATTTACTCTTGGGTGGACTTGTTAGCAATGACACTTCTTTCAAATGGGTTACTTCTGGTCGCACAATTCATTTCACTTCAACGGTCATTTAGAAAAAATCGTGAGCTTTCATGACCGAGTTGATATATTCGTTTTACTTCAAATAGGACATCTATGTCTTTAAGAGTGCATAACAAAACCAGGTCCCATGCAAACATGGACCTGGTTTTGTTAGATAACTGTGAAGCTCTGATTATGTAATCTCGAACGTATCACGCAGTTCAATGATGGTTCCTTCCGGTGCTTTTAATTTACTTAAATGTCCATCGACGACGAAGTAGATGTTGCCACCGTGCTTCGGTAAAAACGTGACGCCGAGTTGTTCGAGTCGTGCGACTTCCGCTTTGAGGTCATCTACATAGAGGGCGAAATGGACGGGACCGGCCACATGTTTCGAGTAGTCTTGTAACGTTTCATCTGTTTTAGCAGTCTGGAGCTCAATATAAAAATCACCGAGTTTGAGCCAACTGTTGAAGTCACGCGTATGAAAGTTTGGCGACTCCTGGACGAGTTCAAAACCGAGCGCTTCGTAAAATGACTTCGATGCGGCATAATCCGGGGTTTGGATACAGATATGATGGATTTGTTTCATTGGTTGTTTCCTTTCGTTTGCAAATCTTTCACTCGATCACGGTGGAACGGAGAAGTCAATTCTTCTGAGATGAGGCTGATCGTATGTCCATCCGGGTCTCGTACGTCTAGTGTAACGAATGCATGCTTTCGAAGATACGGGAGAAGAAACTTTTTACGGGAGAAAGCGTATGAAAGAGAGAAAAGGACTAAAAAAAGAATGAGGTGAACATATGAAAGTAAATGAAATCACGATTCAACCGGTTGATGCAGTCAATCGAGAGGCGGTCATCGCCCTGACAGTGGACGAGAAACAATCTCGATTCATCGAGACGAATGCCGAATCCCTTCGAGAGATGATTGAGGATACGAAATACAATTGGCAGAGCTTTGCATTTTATGAAGGCGAGCGAGCGGTTGGCTTTATGATGGTCGGAGCGGAGAACCAGTCAGAACGTTACGTGTGGCTCGACCGTTTCATGATTGATCAATACGAACAGGGGAAAGGCGTTGGAACGAAGTGCCTACGCATGGCAGTGGAATTCATCCAGACACAATACGACGTGGATGATATCATCCTCAGTCTCCATCAAGAGAATGAAGCCGCGAAACGATTTTATGCGAAGAACGGCTTTTTCGACAGTGGCTTAATTGATGAATGGAACGGTGAAGCGATTTGGGTCTATCATACAAAAAACCGACCGTCATGAGTCGGTCGGATTCTCGGATGGACTTGTTTTTTGCGTGACATTCATAGCTGCCAAGAAGAAGGGGATAGCGGCAAAGAGAAACAAGGTAACGAACCAGTTTTGGAGAAATGGATCGACAAACGTCGGTTTTTCCAACCAGCTCCCGGTTGAGATTTCGGCGTACCAACGTATGTAGAGTGCGATGCGTTCGAGCGTATATAAGAGTCCGGACAAAAACAACAAAATACCACCCGCTACAAGTTGATTGAAACGAGACATAAAACCCCTCCTCTATAGATGTTGTCTATAGTTTACCATTTTCATCCAAAAAGGGAGCTTTTATTTGAGTACGCTCGGTCGCAACTGTTTGACACGCGACAAGACGAGCCAACCGAGAAGCGCACCCGTCAAACTAGAGGCAAGGAACGCCGGGACAAAGAAAAATGCACCGAACGTCGAACCCATCAACAGTTTTGCGTACGGGACGGCAATCAACGAAGCGATAACCCCAGTCCCGATGATTTCTCCGAGAGCGGCCGCATAGACGCGGTTCGTGCGAACGAAGAACATGCCGGCAAGAAACGCGCCAATCATGCCACCAGGGAATGCGAGCAGTGATCCTGTACCGGTCATGACGCGAATGAGTCCGGTGACGAAAGCGACGAGAACGGCTCCGATTGGACCGACGGTGACTGCGGCAATCACGTTCACCATATGTTGAATCGGATAAGCGCGGGCGACACCTGTAGGAATCGAGATGAACATCGAACCGACGACGGCGATGGCAACGAGCATTGCCATCCAAGTGAGTTGTTGAATACGCATGAATAGTCTCCTTTCAAAATAAAAACGCCACGTTTCCAGACGGAAAAATGGCGTGGACATACAGAGACGTATCCCAAGCCACTTCCCTACGCTGGTATGAGCCAGATCAGGTTCAAAGGGTCCGGCAAATGCCGTCTCAGCCCGAAGGCTCCCCTAGTGGTCGTTTATTGATTTGAGTATAGCATAGCTAAAATCGGAAAAGGGGCGAAATTATCCCTCATTCTTGGCTAACAGGTCCTCATAGTCCTTCTCGTTCCAAAAGAGCGGTGAGATGGATTCGGGGCCTTTTAAAATTTCTCCGTCCTGATCATATACGATGGCATACCCGCTCTCGACATCGAATACGAACAAGTCGGCAGTGACTTCAGTCACGCCGTTCCCGGCGATGATCACATCATCGATTGGCTCCCGTGCCAGTTCGACGCCCGCTTCATCGAGTTCGACGAGGAGAGCTGACGTGTAGGCATGGCGGTCATAGACCGTTTGGAATTCATCCTGCGTGAGGACGACATCGGTAGGTGGGGCACTTGTACCGAATTTCCGATTTTCAATCTCTTCAACGTATTGAAGGAAAGATTCCTCTTGCCAGAATAGCGGAGCGACCGACTCAGAACCATTGATCACCGTTCCGTCTTGACTGTCGAAAATGGTAGCATACGTCCCGTCATCGAGCTTGAATGGATAAATATCCGCATACGTATGCTCGAGGCCGTTGCCTGCGATGATGACCCGTTCGAACGTCTCCCGAAACGGTTTGATTCCTTGTTGTTCAAGGGCAGTAAGGAGCGGTTTCGTTTGTTCGTATTGGTCATAGACGTCTTTAAAGTCCTCACGCGTCCATTCGGTGATGGGTTCATCGGGTGATTCGATTGGGGTTGGATTGTCTGCCACCGTATCTGTACAACCCGCGAGTAAAAGTGCACTTAATCCGAATATCGCCCATCGTCTCATGTTTCCATCCCCTTAACTGACATTTTCCACCATTTTATCATTCATGATGAAAAAGCAGAACCTGTGCACATTCTCACTCGGGGTGAGGACGTGTCGCGTAGGTATCGAGTGTTCTCTTGAAGTGAAGTGTATCTTCTTCAGAAATCGTCACACCTGAAGAGGTGCCGTAGCGAACCGCATGATAAACGGACGGGTTCATCGGTAAATCGATGCGTTGGAACCACTCTTGCAATGTCTCATGAGCACGCAATCGCTTGGCTGGTACGAGAGATTGGTTAAATGTGATCAGCGCATCGCGAATCGGGACGTTCGTGAACGCTGTGAGCGTCGAAACGGACGAAGCGTTCTTGTTTTGTAGCGATTCTACAAGCGGGTCTATGCTTGAATCAACATGATCTCGTGCGCGCGCCAAACGTTGCTTTCGCTTTCGATAGACATAAAAACCGAGCAAACAGAATGCAATCAAAGCGACCGATAAACCGAGATTTCGTCGTGTGGACTCTCCAGAGCCCGTAAATCTCTCAAGAAGTTTTATTTTTCCTTTTCGAGGATCTAATTCATACGGATAATCTGCTTTAGATTCATCTATTAAAAGCTTACTGTCTTCATCTGATTTGAAATTCGTAGGAGGACTATTATTTTCCTCGACCGGTATCGTTTCCGGGTTATAGAGCCATTCGAATATCCCGGTCGCAACCACCATCATTGTAAAGGTGACGAGAAGTGTGGCGGCAATCATGAGAAAAAACTTGTTCGTCCAGCGCAAGAAGTTACCTCCTTTTTGAATGTTCAGACTATTTGTTGTTTATCTTACCATAAAAAGGTAAAGTTTGATTAAGACAAAAAATGGAGGTCGTCATATGGGCATGGAGCAGGTCATCAAACAGTTGAACGAAGTGTATTTAGGAAAAGAGGATGTCGTACGCCTCTGTTGTACGGCGTTACTCGCGGAAGGACATATTCTATTAGAAGATGTGCCAGGCACGGGAAAAACGTTACTTGCCAAAACAATTGCGGCTAGCTTCGACGGGGTGTTTTCCCGGATTCAATTCACGGCCGACTTGTTACCGTCTGATGTGATCGGAGCAGACTATTTCAACATGCAGACGCAGACGTTCGATCATCGCCAAGGACCAATCTTTGCGAACATCGTCTTGATTGATGAAATCAACCGAGCGGTTCCACGAACGCAGTCCGCCTTGCTTGAGGCGATGGAAGAACGACAAGTTTCCATCGGGGGAGAGACATATCCGATGCCGAAACCATTTTTCGTCATCGCGACGCAAAACCCGATTGAATCAGCGGGGACGTTCCCCTTACCGGATGCCCAGCTCGATCGCTTCTTGATTTCGATTCCGGTCGGTTACCCTGATGTTGCGGAAGAGAGAGAACTCCTCTTACAAGTCATGCGCCAAACACGGAAAACCGTAGAGGCGGTTGCGACGTTAAACGAGTTACGCCGTGCTCAGGAGGAAGTGAAGCAAGTATCGATTCAAGATGATGTCCTCGATTATTTACTCGGGCTCGTTCACGCGACCCGGGAACATGCATCCGTTGAGGTCGGTGTCAGTCCACGTGGAGCCATCGCGCTCATGCGAGCGTCTCAAAGTTACGCCTATCTGAATGATCGGTTGTACGTCATTCCGGAAGATGTGAAAGCCGTGGCACCTTATGTATTGTCCCATCGTTTGACGTTGACGCTTGAAGGAGGCATCAAATCGACGAAACAGGACATTATCCGTTACATCTTAGATACCGTCTCTGTGCCGGTAGAGGGCTGAAGATGACGTTCTCGACACATAACGCCCTCCAGAAAGAGTGGATTCCGGTTTATGGATTCGCTGGAGTGATTCTCGTATTCGTCCCGTACATGGAGATTGTCGGATATGCGCTTTGTTTACTTACGGGCATCGTTTGGTTCTTTGAACGGACACGGAAACAGTTGGAACAAGCTCTTCGGCTTCACGTACATAGCCACGAATCCCTTCTCTTTGTCGGGGATGAGACGGAGGTACAACTGATTTTAGATGGAAGTGAAGTCATCGAACGACTCGGGCTTCCCGTTCGCGTTCGCTTGAAAACCAATACAGCGCTCAGCTTTCCAGACCACGACCGGTCCCCGAACAGTCTGGATTTGACGTTACGGACAGATCAGGCTCGTCACGTGCTTCGTGTGCAGGCTGAATTCCGGGGACCAGCTTATATCGAAGAGTGCGTACTTGCTGTGACGCTCCCGTTTCATCTCGGGACGTATCTTCTTGAGTACCCGATCGAGAAACGATGGACGGTGTTGCCGTCCCTCACGTTACATCCTCCGGTCGGTACGAAACGATTGGCACTCGGTGACCGTCCTTTGACCGCATCACCTTTACGGAATCCACTTCAGGTTCTAGGTTCGAAGCCTTACGAAGGGGAACCGGTCAAAGAGATCGACTGGGTCGCGACGGCGAAACTTGGACGAGTCCAATCGAAAGTCTTTCAAAAGACGTCGCTCGACACGTTCACGTTCGCAGTCGACTTGAGTGGGCCGTCCGGCTACACATTACATCACGACTTCGAGTCGATCATCAGCCAGGTCGCATATGTGACGACTCGTCTCTTAAAAGAGGAGTGTAAAGTCGAACTGTTCATCAATCGCTTCAATGGTGAAGGAAAGATGGAGCATATCTCTCTTCAAGAGGGAGAACGAGGTTCACGCCTCATCCTCTTGATGTTGGCCGACCTCCATCCCAGGAACCGTTTCATCTCGACAGACGCATTCGTCCGTATGGTCGAGCGGAAACGCTTGAAGCAAAGTCATCTCGTTTGGTTCAATCAGCATAATTTGTACGACTAACAAGGAACTTTCCTTCTTCTGGCGAACTGTATCATATAGAGATGACCAAAGGGGAGATCTATATGGCAAAACGAAAGTATGCGAATCGACGAGACTGGGAACGGATTTTAAAGAACCGCTACGCGCAAATTCGTGTTCAGACGGAACAATTTTCAGGCGTCGTCGCCTTATTCCAAATCGATGAGGTTCGCGCACCATTATATAAAAAGCACAAAGGGGAAGAATTCATCGTGGCGGATGCCGGGTTTGCTTGGCTCCAATATTTCCCGGAAAATGAACCGTTCGGTGTGACGGTCATGTTCAACCCTGACGGTGAAATCGTGCAATGGTATATCGACCTCGTCGACCGAATCGGCGAAGAAAATGGCATTCCGTACATGGATGACTTGTTGCTCGATATTCTTGTATTTCCAAATGGCGATATCGTCAAAAAGGATGAGGATGAGTTCAAGGCGGCGGCTGAAAGCGGCGAATTGACGCCTGAACAGGTCGAACGTGGATGGCGTGAGTTCGAAGCGACGCTCGAACGGATCGAACGTGGAGACTTCATCTACTTTGATTTGGCAAAAGGACATTACGAACAGTTAAAACAAAAGCTATGAGCGAATTCACTCTCTCTGCTACAGTAAGAGCGTAGGAGGGGGAGTTTTTATGAAAAAAATTGAAATCGAGACGTGGGCACGACGTAAGCACTTCGAGTTTTTCAAAGCGTTTGATGCGCCACATTTCAACGTGACGGCAAACGTAGATGTCACGAACCTATATACATATGCCAAGGAGAGCAACCAATCGTTCTTCAAACTCTTTTTATACGGTGCGGTGAGATCGGCGAACGCGATTCCGGAATTGCGCTATCGGATCCGTGGTGAAGAGGTCGTCGAACACGAGGTGGTCCACCCCTCGTTCACGGTCATGTTAGACGAGGATGTCTTCAACTTTTGTGCGGCCACGTTCAATGAGGATTTACCGACATTCTTACAGGAAGTGACGACGCGGATGGAGCAAGCTGGCGATGAAGTCGTGGTCGGGGATGACGAGCCCGACGACTTACTGTATATCACGAGTGTCCCGTGGATCACGTTCACGAGTATCATGCACCCGACGCATCAGCAACAACATGACAGCGTGCCACGCATCGCCTGGGGCAAGTTCGAACGTCAAGGCGAGCGTCTGGTTATGCCGTTATCCGTCCAAGCCCATCATGCACTCGTCGATGGAGTACATATCGGAAAGTATTACGAAACATTGCAAGCTTGGTTAGACGAAGATTTTGCGAAGAAGGTGACCGACGTGCCAGAAGACCATGACTTTGATCGAGCCGTCCGTCTCCGTGAGGAGGGACAACTCGAGCAGGCGAAGCAACTGTTCCTGTCGCTCTTGCGGAAAGATGAAAAGAATCCGAGGCTACATGCGTACTGTGCGTGGTGCTATGACTCGCTCGGTGAAGAACGTCAAGCGGTCCCGCATTATGAACGGGCCATCCGACTCGGGTTGACGGGGGAAGAGTTGGCGGAATCATATCTCGGACTCGGCAGTACGTATCGGGCACTCGGACGATACACGGAAGCGGAACAGTTATTTGAAGAGGCAATCGAGCAATTCCCGAATCACGGGGCGCTCAAGGTATTTCAAGCGATGACCCATTACAACGTCGGTCGCCATGAAGAAGCGACGGGAACGTTACTTGAACTGCTTGCAAGTCCGAAACCGGACGAGAGCATCGCGCGGTACCGGCGTGCTATCGCATTTTATGCAAGAAACTTAAATGAGACATATGACTAAAGGAGAATGACATGATTTCATTACGCCCGATCGATGCACAAAATTGGTATACATGCTGTCAAATTGGAATTAAGTGAGCAACAACAGTCGTATGGCGAGGGCAATGAGACGGGAACTACCCGTCTCATTTTTTTGAATCAAATCGATTGACGGAAGAATTGTCGCATGATATATTTATCTCGAATTAAAGATATTTGAATTTAAGTTAATGGCTCTCTTGGACAAAGGAGGGAGACAGATGGAACCATCTGATGCACTAAAAACAATTACTGTGCTGTTACGTGCCTCTCAGTCGTTACAAGACCTGGTGAAGCAGGAAGTGGCGTCTTACGGGTTAAACGCGACCGAGTTCGCCGTACTCGAGTTTTTATATCATAAAGGGGATCAACCGATTCAAGTCGTCGGGAAGAAAATTCTCCTCTCGAGCGGAAGCATGACGTACGTCGTGGACCGGTTAGAAGAAAAAGGATATCTCATTCGTAAGGCTTGTCCGAGCGATCGTCGCATCACATACGCTGCGCTGACAGATGCCGGAGAGCGCTTGATGCAAGATATTTTCCCTAAGCATAGGGAGCATATGAACGCTGTGTTTGAAGGGATGCAATTAAACGAAACGATTGAACAGTTGAAACAAATAGGAAAGCGGGCAGAAGCCGCAAAAAATTTTAATCATGTATCTTGAAACCAAGATATAAAAGGAGAGAGAATGATGAATCATGTTAAAGGAATTCACCACGTCACAGCAATCACGAGTAGTGCCGAAAAAAACTACGATTTCTTCACTCACGTGTTAGGCATGCGTTTGGTGAAAAAAACGGTCAACCAGGACGACATTCAAACGTATCACTTATTCTTTGCGGACGATAAAGGAAACGCAGGGACAGATATGACCTTCTTCGACTTCCCAGGTATCCCGAAAGGTAAGCACGGAACGAATGAAATCGCGAAAACGTCGTTCCGCGTACCGACAGATGAAGCGTTGACGTATTGGGTCCGTCGCTTCGACCGTCTCGGCGTCGAGCACGAAGGGATTCAAGAACAGTTCGAGAAGAAGACGCTCTCGTTCATCGACTTTGATGAGCAGGCGTATCAACTCATCTCGGATGAGTTCAACGAAGGCATCGCGTCGGGCGAGCCGTGGAAGAACGGTCCAATCCCGCTTGAATACGCGATTACGGGACTCGGTCCAATCTTTATTCGCATCGCAGATATCACATATTTCAAACAAGTGATGGAGCAAGTGATGCTGTTTAAAGAAATCGGGCGAGAAGGTGATGTGTATCTCTTTGAAGGAGGTGAAGGTGGAAACGGAGCGCAAGTGATCGTCATTCACGACGAGACATCTCCACAAGCGCGTCAAGGGTTCGGTACCGTGCACCATGTCGCATTCCGTGTCGAAGACCGTAGCGTCCTCGATGAATGGACAGCACGTCTCCAACAGTTCGGTTTGCCGACTTCTGGCTACGTCGATCGCTTCTTCTTTGAATCATCCTATGCACGTGTCGCGCCGCAAATTTTGTTCGAATGGGCGACAGATGGACCTGGATTCATGGGAGACGAGCCGTACGAGACGGTCGGTGAGAAGTTGTCACTCCCGCCGTTCCTCGAAGCGAAACGTTCGCAAATCGAGGCGATGGTACGACCAATCGATACGGTCAGAAGCACGAAAACATTTGAGAAAGAATATGAGGGCATGAAATGAGTTTCTTAAATCGCTTGTTTGGAAAATCAGATGCATCACAACATAACCAAGGAGGAACTACTATGTTAAACATCGGAATCGTACTCGGATCAACTCGTGAAGGTCGCGTCAGTCCACAAGTCGGGGAATGGGTGAAAGAACTCGCCGACAAACGTGGCGATGCCAACTATGAAGTCATCGACATCGCAGACTACAACTTGCCACTTCTCGGCGAAGCGGGTCAGGACGCATCTGGCGTTGCAGCCTGGTCGGAGAAAATTGCGCAAATGGACGGATTCATCTTCATCGTCCAAGAATATAACCATTCCATCTCAGCATCTCTTAAAAACGCACTCGACTACTTACGCGTCGAATGGAACAACAAAGCAGCCGGAATCGTCTCTTACGGTTCTGTTGGTGGAGCACGGGCAACAGAACATTTACGGGGCATTTTGAGTGAATTGTCAATCGCTCACGTACGTGTCCATCCTGCACTCTCACTCTTCACGGACTTCGAGAACGGTACGCATTTCGCTCCGAAAGAAGTTCAAGCACAATCGGTAAACGATATGCTCGACCAACTCCTTCCATGGACGGAAGCGATGCAATCGGTCCGTATGAAAGCCGGAGAAGTTGCAAACAATTAACAAATCGCGAAGCCAGCCTGAATTTAGGCTGGTTTTTGTGCGTTTTCAGAACAGGTCGTGTAAAGTTGGAAGGGATTAGGGGGAGTGCAGATGTGGAATCGTAAAATCGTCACAGCATCCATCGCTTCGCCCGTCTATGCGATTCTGTTAGCGTGTGGGGTCACTATGATGGGTCTACGAGAAAATGGAGGGATGAGTGGCGTACTGAATGGCTTCCTTTTGATGACGGTTGCCTATGTAGCGGTCAGTTTTCCGATCATGTTGACCTACGGTGTCGTGACCTCATGGTGCAGTGACTGGTTGGCGAATCGACTCAGTTCGAAACGATTCAGGTGGTTCACTTCGTTTGTTTTACATATACTATTCGGACTCGTCTTGTCATGGCTCAGTCTTCTCGCAGCGACCTTGTTTTACTTGGTGGATCGTCTACTACAGCATCGGGGAGACATAACAAAACTACAAACAGTGAAAAGTCTGCTCATCCCAATCGGATATTTGCTTATTGTAACGGGAAGTGTGTATATCATCGATGTCATCCAAGATCTTTTCGTTCGATTCAACTTCTTTTAGGGAAACGAACAAGGATACATTAACATAAGGAGGGGTAAAAATGAGATGGATGATTTATGGGGCGAATGGCTATACGGGTGAGCTGATTGCACGACAAGCCGCTCGTGACGGAATGCGTCCGGTTCTTGCCGGACGAAACGCAAGAGCGATTCATCGCCTAGGAGATGAACTGGGTTGCGAAACATCGATTTTCGCATTGAGTCGTGAAGCCGCAATCGAGGCGCTTCACGATGTAGATTTAGTCCTTCATTGTGCAGGTCCTTTCACGGATACGAGCCAAGTGATGATCGAGGCATGTCTAGAGACAGGTACGCATTACTTAGATATTACCGGGGAAATCGAAGTGTTCGAATATGTCCATTCTAAACAGCAAGCGGCTCAAGCCAAAGAACGTGGTGTGATTTTATGCTCGGGTGTCGGATTTGATGTCATTCCGACCGACTGTGTCGCGCGGAAATTAAAAGAGTTGATACCGGATGCGACAACACTCGCTCTTGGCTTTTCGGCGGCAGCCGGCATCTCACCAGGAACCATGAAGACGGCCGTTCGTGGACTAGGGTCGAGTAGTGTGGAACGTGTGAACGGCAAATTATCATCATTTCCAATTGGGGCAAAGCGGAGAACGATTGATTTTGGTCGCGGAAGCCGTACCGCCATTGCGATTCCGTGGGGAGACGTTTCGACCGCCTACTACACGACGGACATTCCAAATATTACGACTTGGGTTCCTGTACCGACAGCGGCCGCCTATGCTGCTCGCGCTTTGTCATGGTTCAGCCCGATTCTCGGAAAAGAGGCCGTGCAGGAACGCTTGCTCCGTTATGTCGACGAAAACGTATCGGGACCAGACGAGGCTGTACGTGAAAAATCATCGACGTACGTATGGGGCGAAGCAACGAATGAGGAAGGACGAAAAGTAGTCGTCCGTATTCAAACGGCAAGTACGTATGCCTTCACTGTTTACGGGGCGCTCGCCGTCGTCAAGCGGTTGCTCGGTTCGGGTGGGATGCTTGCCGGAAGCTTTACACCAGCCATGCTATTCGGATCTCACTTTATCGAAGAGATTCAAGGTTCCTCTTCGTTCGTGATTGATGAGATTCGTCCATGAATCGAGAAGTATGGGATTTACTCGACGAAAACCGGCAACCGCTCGGTCGAACGCACTTTCGTGGGGATGAATTAGAGCCGCATACGTTTCACACGGTCATCGAAGTGTTCACGTTCGATCCAGATGGGAGATTATTGCTGTCGAAGCGTCATCCGGATAAGACGTATCCGCTTCTGTGGGAAGGGACGGGCGGCTCGATTTTGGCTGGGGAAACGAGTCGACAAGGTGCGGTCCGTGAGCTAAGAGAAGAGTTAGGACTATATGTATTGCCTGAGCAACTCCGGTTCGTGACAACGATTGAGCGGGGCACATATTTCTTGGATATGTATTGTCTCGTGTGCGAGAAACCGATTGACCTCGAACAACTATTACTGCAAGTAGATGAAGTCGTCGATGTGACATTACAAGAGTGGGAGACGGTCCTTGAGTGTGTAGAACTCGTCCCTTCAGTCCGGGAACGGCTGATTCAATACGGTCATCTCATTCGACCGTGAACATGTGCTACACTCAACATAGAATATATAAGGGAGGGAACAGCGTGAATCGTTTAGAATTGGCAAGGCGTATCGAACGCATCAAAGCAGAGGGGACGTCTGCTTACATTCGATATCGTAAACAAACCCCTCCCTATGAAGGTGCGGAACTACACGTAGAAGGAAAAGGGCACGTGTTCAAAATGGGAAATATGAGTTTTGCGGTCGGATTCGGATTGAATCGGCCGACAAGCTTTTACGACCTGCATCAAATGGAAAAATGGGTGCGTGGGAAGAACGTATCACGTTTACATATTGAAGTTTGCCCATTAGCGGAAGATTCCTTGCTCCGCTTATTGCAAGAACGTAACTACACGCTCGATCATTTTTTGGACGTATGGACGTTGGATTTGACACAGCATGCCTCCACATCTGTACCGACCCAGGTCGAAAAAGTGAAGGATGAGACACTCCATGAGTGGGCATACGCCATTGCGGCTGGATTCGCCGAGTCGGGCACAATCCTTCAAGAGACGGTCGATACAGCCAAAGGCTTTTACGCACTACCGAGTAATCATGCTTATCTCGTGCGAGAAGAGGATGCTGTCGTAGCGGGTGGGATTTTAGCCACGCAAGACGGGATTGGAGAATTGTTTCTGACGAGCACCGTTCCGACGTATCGGCAAAAAGGGTACCAGACACAACTTATTTTGGAACGAATTGCCGAAGCGAAAGCACTTGGATGCAATCTGTTGACGGTCACGACGAAGGTCGATTCGGCATCCGGTCGCAACATGGAGCGGCTTGGGTTTCAGCCGTTCTATCAAAAAGCGGTCATGAAAAGTCCAATCCTTAAATAAGCAGGTCGCCTCGGGTGAGGTGACCTGCTTTTCGATTACAAGAGCGATTCAGCCCCATCGACGTATACTTCAGAGCCCGTGACGTGGCTCGACATGTTGCTCGCGAAAAATAAGACGACATCGGCGACTTGTTTCGCGGAGCCCGATTTTCCGGCAAGCGGTTGATTCCCAAGTGGATATTCGATTGGAATGACAATTTCTTCGAGCAACGCATCGTCTCGATTGGTCGAATCGTCAATATTCGTATCGATGGCCCCGGGACAGATAGAATTGACACGAATCCCGAATTGAGCGAGTTCCGCAGCAGCCATTTTCGCAAAGCCGGTTTGACCTGCTTTTGTCGTCGCGTAGCCACTGAATCCGAAATTTTTAAAATAGCGGTTCCCGTTGATCGATGAAGTGATAATGATACTCCCGCCATTCTCTTTCAAATGAGGAATAGCATGTTTGACGGTCAAAAAGGTTCCAGTGAGGTTCGTCTCCACCACGCCATTCCAATCATCCAATGATAAATGTTCAATCGGTGTGATGGTCCCGTTTCGACCGGCGTTCGCGAAGACGATATCGAGTTGACCAAATCGTTCCATTGTCCGTTCGTAGGCCTCTTTCATTGCGGATTCATCCGACACATCTGCACTGATGCCGATAGCGCGTTCTTCCCCGACAAGGCTTGCGAGACGCATCGCATCTTCTTCATTCAAATCGACAATGGCGACTTTTGCTCCGGCTTGAACGAAGCGGATGACCGCGGCACGTCCGATTCCGGAGGCTGCCCCGGTCACAAACGCTACTTTTCCAGATAGTAATTTATTTGAAATCAATCCGATCACTCCTTTTTATGATTCTGTTCTCATATTCCACAGTTCTGGAAAAGTTACGCTTCATTTCAAAAAATCATGGAGCGGTGACTTCGATGGTGCGTGCGATGTTCAAGTTCGAATCCGTCGGGATGACCTCGATTGTCACCAGTTGGCCGCTCTGTAACCCTTGTACGCTATTGACGATGCCGGTGACTTCGGTTTGATCATTGATTAAGATGACACGCAATGTGACTTCTTTAGAGGATTCGGTAGATTCAATCAATATTTGGGGGATATCGATTCGTTCAATCTGTCCTTCGACCATATTGTCATTCCACGTGCTCATCCAATAAACGGCGACTAAAAAAAGACCGAGAAAGATTAAGGCAAAGGTTAATCGTGAACGCATGCACACCTCACTCCTTTGTTGTCCCGTTTCGCATCTTGTCTAATTTACCTTTACCCGGAAATTCTCTCTTTACTTGAAAAAATAGTAGGAATCACAAGAAAAATGGGGAATAGAAAGGAAAACGAAAAGGTGAGGTGTGGGCATGTGGATGATGATTAGTGCGCTAGGATTGGTTGCTTGTGTATGGATCGGGTTCGGTTGGTTCACCATTGGTAATGCAAAGCGACGGGTATGGGGAGGTCTTTTTTCACTCAGTATGACTTGCCTGTTCGCACCGCTCTTCCTCGTGAAACTGGGAGAACAGTATGGATTTGTGGGGATTCAAGTAGGGTTGACCGCTTTATTTGGTGTACTCGCAGGTGCATTTTTCTTTGTGGCACTCGGATGGACAGGACGCCCGGCGAAAGTTCGAAAAGTGAGAACGTTATCGGAAGACCCTGATTTATTTTGAAGCATGACTTACCACTCCTACGGTATAATGCGGTCATAATGATGTTACGAGGGAGTGGGGATCATAATTAAACCGCCAAAGTTGCAAGTGGGGGATACGATAGGGATCATTACGCCTTCTTTTCCGGCACCTGTTCAGTTTGAGGGGCGTTACCAACGTGGGGTTGAACAGCTCAAGCGGATGGGATTCAAGGTGAAAGAGGGCACGTGTACATATAAAACAGAAGGATATCGGTCCTCGTCCATTCGGGATCGTGCTGACGAATTGAACGCATTTTTACATGATCCTGAAGTGAAAGCGATCATCAGTACAATTGGTGGAACAAATTCGAACTCGGTGTTACCATATATCGATTATGAACAACTCCGACGTCATCCTAAAATCATCATGGGATATAGTGATGTCACGGCAATCTTGATGGCCTGTTATGCCAAAACGGACGTCGTCACATTTTACGGTCCGGCAATCGTCCCCTCATTCGGTGAATACGGAGGGATGTTCGAGACGGGGGAGCAATATGTCAAAGACATCCTCTGTTTAGAACGAACGGCTCCGTTTCAGTTACATATCCCTGATGAATGGACGGAAGAGATGCTCGATTGGTCGACGCAACAACGTATCAAGACGTTCCAACCGAATGAAGGATGGATTTCTCTGAAGGATGGAAAGGCAAAAGGAACGTTGATTGGCGGGAATCTGAACACGATGTCTGGGTTCTTCAAGTCGGATTATTATCCCGATTTGAAAGGTGCGATTCTATTCCTAGAAGACTCGTTTAAGACGATGGCTGAAGAAGAACGTTCGCTTAGTATGCTGAAGCTGGCGGGTGTGTTTGATGAGATTTCGGGTCTGATTATCGGGAAGCATGAGCATTTTCAAGATCAATCAGCTCCCTTCTCATTCAACGACTTGTTGCTTGAAATCATCGGAGAAAAAGATTTTCCGATTTTGACGAATGTCGATATCGGTCACACGTTTCCATCACACGTTTTCCCGATTGGCATTCAAGTTGAGTTAGATACGACGAATGGGATTATCCGATTTTTAGAAGATGGGGTGTCGGAATGAAGGAGCACCTCACTATTTTTGACGAGAATTACCGGAAAATAGGGGAGAAGGAGCGAAATCAAGTTCATCTTGACGGGGATTGGCATGAGACGTTCCACTGCTGGTTCTGGAAAGAAGACCTCATTTATCTTCAGCGAAGAAGCATGGAGAAACAGGATTTCCCCGGGAAATATGATATTACGGCAGCGGGACACCTCGCAACAGATGAGACATTAGCGAATGGCGTTCGTGAAATTGAAGAAGAGCTCGGACTGTCATTGACGTTCGAACAGCTCACCTTTATGGGAATCTTTGAAGACGTGATTGAACTGGACGAGTTTCTTGATCGCGAGTTTGCACATACGTACGGCTACGTCTATCAAGATGAAACACTTCGGTTTGACGACCAGGAAGTGATGGATGTCGTAGCTGTTCAAAGAAATGAACTGATGTCGATCACAGCAGGACGCATGTGCACGATTGAGGGACGCTCACTGATGACGAATCATCTTGTTCAAATCACGCAAGCCGATTTAGTTCCGCATCGTCTGACTTACTGGCAAAACATATTTGAGAGTTTGACACGAATGGATGCTTTAAATCGTTAAGGAAAGAATACGCTGTTCGCCGATCGGTCCACCGATTCGACGTCCAGTATCGCTCCACCCAACGTTCGTATAAAGGGAGAAAGCGGCTTCGTTTTTCAGATTGACCGACAGGACGATTTCACGAATATGAGGGAAATGTTGCTTTACGAACTGCGGAAGTGCTTGGAGTGCCGCTTTAGCGTAGCCTTTCCCTTGGTCCTCATAGTTAATAGCAAAGGCGGAGAAGAGCAAAGCATTCGACTCGGTCGTATAGGAAATGACGCGTTCGTTGTCATGGAGTAAGAACATCCCGACTGGTTTCGATGCGACGATGACAATCGGATGAACGCCATCAGGTAATGGATCATCCATGTCTTTGGGCAGGGTCGTATACTTTTCTTGGTCCGTCGGTAGTGCGAACGTATCGAGAATCGATTGATGCGTCCTATTTCGATATTCGAGCGTGATTTTCATAAGAAGTCTCCTTCGAGCATTATTGATTTTTATTCAGAAAAGGGGAATTATATGTCGACACAGTTTACATACCGTCAAAATCCACCAATACAAGATTTATACCGTGCGTTTATGAGCGGTTTTTCTGATTATATTATTCCGTTTCAATTTGATGAGCAGACTTTCGAAGATGTTTTTCTTGTTCGTGATCAAAATCAGCCGTCCCGTTCCATTGTAGCCTATGATGGTGAAGAACCTGTCGGTGTCGTGTTAACCGGGATTGCACATCTTGATTCAGGATGGCAGACACGTTGTGGTGGGCTTGCTGTCGCCCCACATGTCCGAAAAGCAGGAGTCGCGACCGAATTGATGAAACGATTTGAAGAGGCGGCAGTAGGCACTCGTTTACTCGAAGTCATTCAAGGCAATGATGCGGCAGTGTCTCTCTATGAACGACTAGGTTACGAAACGACTCGAGAAATTCTCTACTTCCAAGCGGTGTCATTAGAAACGAACGCAGACATGACGTATGAACCGATTCAAACGTTATTTGATGAGTTGTATCCGGCGGCGAGTCACGTTCCGATTTGGCAACGCGATGTGCGCGTGACCCAACAAGCTGCTGAGTTAGTGAAAGTCGTAGAAGGGAATCGAATAGGATTTTTGTTATACCGCGATCACGTCTTGCTCGATGTTTTTGGACAAGCAGAAGAAGCGGAATGGCTATTGCGGGCGGCCGCGAGCCGATCGCCACTTCATGTCACGTTGACATCAGACCGTCCTGAATGGGTCGAAGCGGCACGACGATTGGGATTTGTCCAAGACGAGATTGCCCAATTTGAAATGGTGAAGGACGCTTGATGAAGCGGTTGTTGGTCATCTGTATCATTGCGCTGATTAGTGGAAATACCGCGACCCTGATTGCGCTGACAACAAATCTTTCACCCGACCTGTCGCGAGGTATACTAGTAGTTAGTGTGAGTGTAACACTCCTTTCCATCGGTGGTATCGTCTGGGTGGGATACTATACAAAAAAACGCTAGTGAAATCCTTGTGAAGTGACACTTGAAAATATCACATCATGCTGTCATGTATGACATGAAAATGAAAAACTTCATATATTGAATTTTTTAACCCCCAGTGGTATATTCGCACATGTAGCTTTTTTGAAGCTCATGAATGTATTAATTTGGAGGGTTTATTATATATATGTGGAAACAACTCATCATGACAGCGGGTGTTGGTGTTCTCTTATTCCAAGGACAAATCGCATCTGCCGACAACATGTCCCCGCAAGACCTCGTTCAAACGGAAAAGTCATTGCAACAAACGGAGCAGCAGGTTAAAGATACGAAACAATCCATTCACGCCATTCAAACGAAGTTGAAGCAAGTCGACCATAAGGCGGAGGCATTGCGAGATAAAATTGAAGGAACTTCTAAAGAATTAGAAGAAGTGGAGGAGTCACTCATTCCTGCAGAACAGTCGCTCTTCGCAAAAGTCGTTTCTTCGGTGTTGCCGAGTGCGAAAGCGGAAGCCGCTGAAGCGGAAGAAGCACATCAAGAGCTTGTTGAAAAGAAAAACCAAGCAAATGAAGCATTGGAGCAACTGAAAGAAGAACAAGAGCAAATTGAAGCGACACGTCAAGACGTGAAAGCGTCATATGACGAAAAGTCGAAACAATATAAGAAACAAACGAATCAGTTGAGTGATTTAAAGAAACGGTATGAAGCGATGGCACCCGATCGGTTTTTAATGCCGGCGGAAGGTCGCCTCTCTCAAGGGTTCGGTTCGGCGAGTGGACAGTTCGGATACACATTCCATAATGGTCTCGATATTGCTGCCAAAACAGGTACACCTGTATACGCCGCGGAAGCTGGAAAAGTGACAAAAGTCAGCTCCAGTGGACCTTATGGAAACCACATACAAATCGAACACAACGTAGACGGTCAAAAATGGACGACCGTGTATGCACACTTGCACAAAGTGGATGTCAAGACAGGTCAGTCAGTACGCCAAGGCGAACCGATCGGTCAAATCGGAAACACGGGCAACTCGTCAGGTCCGCACTTACACTTTGAGATTTATAAAGGGGACTACAATTTCTCGGCTAGTTCAGCTGGGAATGCCGTCGACCCGATGAAACTGGCGGAGCGCCTCGGTGGTGCTTCTCCGGTAAAAGCCACGTTTTAAGCAGACAGATGCCCTGAGCCTCTCGAATGAGGTCAGGGCATCTTTTACTGTTCGCGCGTCGGATCGTGGTTGCCTTCGCTGTCGGCAATCGTATCTGAGCTTCCGTAGTCTTCTACTTGGGAGAAGGCGTCCGTTTTTTGACCAGGTTGATCCGTTCCGTCTAACTCTTTGCGTCGAGCTGTCTCATTAGGGTTCAACACGTCTTCTTCAACCGGTCGATCGACTTCATGCGCGTGTTCTTCCTCTTCTTGTGCCCGGGCGTGTTCGATGCAAAGGGTGGCTTCTGGAATGACTTCCAGACGGTCTAGTTCAATGTCTTTCCCACACACTTCACATTGTCCATATGTCCCATTCTGAATGGCTAATAGCGCCTTATCGACGTCACTCAAGAACTCTTCATCGAGCTCATTAAGGGCTTGGTCTCGCTCTCGTAAAAAGAGCTCTTCGCCCGAGTCGGCAGGGTGGTTGTCGTAATGAGAGAGCTCTCCTTCATCATATGTCTCTTCCCGATTATCCATGTATCCTTCGGTTTTTGCTTTTTCTTTCAATAATCGTTTTTTAAACGTTTCGATTTGTTCTTCAGTCAACATATCCATTCACTCTCCAGTTCTCAAGTCATTAATATAAGGTTTCCCATTTTATTTGTGTACAAACCATTTGAAGTGGAATCCCTCATGTCGAGCGATGTTTAGAAAGGGTATGATGAGAATAAAGAGTTCTTTTAAAAAAGGAGGAACGAATCATGAGAAAAGTCGAAGTAGTGAAATACAATCCAGAATGGAATCAAAAGTTTGAAGAAGAGGCTGGTAAATTGAGTCGGTTATTCGAAGAGGAGCTTGTCGCGATCCATCATATTGGAAGTACATCGGTCGAAGGATTGGCTGCAAAACCAATCATCGACATGATGCCGGTCGTACGGGACATCGAACGAGTCGATGACTACACGGAGCGGATGGAGGCACTCGGGTACCGTGGACTTGGTGAATATGGGATTCCGAAGCGTCGCTATTTCCGTAAAGGAGAAGAAGAACGGACGGTTCACGTGCATGTGTTTGAAGAAGGGAATCCGGATGTCATAAGACACCTTGCCTTCCGGGATTACTTGCGAGCTTATCCTGACGTTCGCGATGCGTATGGTGAGCTGAAGCTTCAACTTGCGGCACAGCACCCAGAAGACATGGAAGGATACATTCAAGGAAAGCATGACTGGGTCATCGAGACGGAACGGTTGGCGACGAAGTGGTATAAAGAAAATCAAGACGTGTGAAACCTTTTTATGGAAATGGTCGTATAATACATCAAACCTTGAAGGGGGAGATGTCGTGTGAAACGATTTCTCGGGAAATGTGTGGAATATGCTTTGGCCGCACTTGTTTTCGTCGGTCTGTTCTTTGTCCTCCGCGCGATTGCCGGAGACTCGGACAAAGGGTACATGTTGACATTGCTCGGTACATTTTTTCTCGTCTTACCTAGTTCGCTCTTGATTGGTTACTTTTTGGCCCGTCCGCTTCAACGTCGCCTAAATGGGAAAGGAACGGAGGCTTCGAGTGAGCATACGTTGCGCGGAACTGAAAAACCGCACGGTGTAAACGAAGATCGAAACCATTCAAACTATACCTGATGATGGAGATCACATTTATCCCTACGATTGATGCCCGTCTCATCGCACGGTTGAATCGTTCCATCCATGAGCATCACGTCCATATGAATCCGACCTTTTTTGCGGAGTATGAGGAAGAGAAGATGTACGAAGCCTTTTCGACACTGATTGGAAGACCCGGCCATCACTATATGGTGATGCAGCTTGAAGCAACTCCAATCGGTTACATATGGTTCGAAGAGAAAGTGGGTGAGGCGAACGCGTTTCGTCAAGCTGTTCGCGTGGTGTATGTTCATCACATCAGTATCGACCCCATGTATCAACGGAACGGTTACGGTCGACGTGTGATGGAATGGATGGAGCAATGGGCGCTTGACCACCAATTCAGATCGATTGAACTAGATTACTGGATGAGTAATACGGATGCCGCCTCGTTTTATGGCGAAATCGGGTTCACCCCAAAACGTCAGATTGTTATGAAAAAATTGGAGGAATAACATGATGGAATTACTCACAATTGGATTAGGAATTCTCGGAGTTCTGTCGTTAGGTTGGTTCTTTTATAGTTACTGGCTCGGATATAAGGGTGGCAATATCGTCATGACCCTCGATGAGCACTATACAAAACTAGAAGAGTACGTACCTGCTATCTTGTCGAAACTATACGAAGATGGAAAGAGCGCTCACTACCTTGGCGACCGCAAGTTTGAAGTGGAGGGCAAGCGTTACGTTCTCGTCGAACGGACTGTCCCGATCGGTCATGTTCCAACACAACAGACGGTCCTACAACCAGATCGATCATAATCAGAAAAGGGAGCTCTCTAGTCGAGAGGCTCCCTTTGTTTATTTGACGGCTGGGGGCCCGAACCCGCCGCTATGATAATCGCGGAAAGCTTGGCGGATTTCTTCTTCCGTGTTCATCACGAATGGACCATGCGCAATATAGTCTTCGCGAATCGGTTTTCCGGAATAGATGAGCACCCGTGTACGCGTCGTGGCCTTCAGTTGAAGTGTGCTCATCGCTTCAGATGTTTCATCGAACGTCAGTGTCGCCACATCAGTTTTACTGAGCGGGATTTTGGAAGACCCAACTTCAATTGAACCAGCGAGTACGTACAAAAAGCTGTTATGATTCGCAGGCAAGATGTGTTCGTATTCGCCACCTTCTTTCAGCGTTATTTCTGTCATCGTGATGGGGACGAGACTTTCCATCGGCCCTTTTACACCCGCGATTTCGCCGGAATAGACACGAAGCTGCCCGCCGTCGAAAGGAACGAGGGGTGCGTCCTCGACGTATACGTTCTGATAGGAAGTGGTTGTTGTTTTTAATGACTTCGGCAAATTCAACCAGAGCTGCAGCGTATGGATCAAATCATCGTCGACCGCTTCTTCGGCGTGTCTAGCGGCCCATCCGGCGTTCATATACTGAACATCACCGGCGTCCAAAATCGAATGTCCCCCATGATTATCAATATGTTCTAGACGACCATCGATGACATACGTGATTGTTTGAAACCCACGATGGGGATGGTCCGAAAACGTCCCACGCTTGAACCAGTCTTCTGCCATCAAAATAAATGGATCGAACTCCTCTTTTTGTTCTGGAGGTAACACCCAGCCCTGTTGCACATGGGGATACCCGTTTTGTCGATAGGAGACGCGCCAATGATGGTTCACGTCACGTATAAATGGATTTGTCACAAAGATTCACTCCTTTCTCTTCCTATCTTCCCAAAAAATATGTCTCATCGTACTATATTTGCTTCATGAATATGCAAAAAGACAGACGCATTCGCATCTGTCAGATTAAGTGTTTTGTTCAAACAGGTTATACCACTTGATGGCATCCTCACGTAGTAGCTTAAAATGGGCGCCTGTCTCTGAATTGGTCACGTACACATCTGCACCATCATAGCTAACATCAAACGTTTGGGCGCATATCCCTTGAAATAGGGTCACATAAGGTGTGGAAGCGGTCTTGCCTGCATAGGCGGTCGCGTTAGCTCGTTTGATGGCGCCAAAAATAAATTCCATTTCATCTTGACCGACATGTTGTAGGAAGGAGGCATCTTTTGATTCCGTTCCAAGGAGTGCCAAGTCATGAAAAATGACATGACGTTGACTACTTAATTTGTCGTGAATTTGTTCACTCAATTCTTTTCCATACAACAACTTGGGTTCATGATACGTCAAGGAGACGTTCTGACGATGGGCCGTTCCGTTTTTCATGAACGTAAAACTGTAGAGTGGATACTCGTGACCCGGTACAAGAACCGAAGGGAGTTGCGGAGCTGTTTTGGCTCCGAACATTTGTGAAATATGCGCTTCTTTCGGTCGCAATACTTCTTGATAGTCATTTTGATCTCGGCTCGTATAAATCGCGTATTGTAACACCTCATCAGACTTTTCTGTCCCGAGCCCGAGTGACAAATAGGGATGCCTTGTTGATTCGACAGGAATGACGAGGCGGTCTTTGGCTTCGGACGATGTAAAGGTCAGTTCAAATTCACCACTGAAAGGCATCGTGATATGGAAAAGTGTATGCTCGATCCCTTTTCTTTCTGGATAGGGCTCATTACCTATCGGCTTTTTCATCTCTTGTGCGAAATGCTCATATTCATGGGGCTCAGCAAATCGGAATTTCGGAACATCCGGATAAGGTTCAGCCGTATATTGAACATCGTTTAAACTTTCAGGAAGCGTGTTAATTTCGGTGGCATATGTGACGGAATCGAGTTGACATTGGACATATGATTTATCTTCGACAGTGAAAAAAGTTGCGGTTGGAAAAGAAGATTCGGTGGCGGCATTAGTCAACGGTTGGTTCAATGTGACCGTCCCGAGCCAATGTCTTTCACCACTTGGAATTCTTTGAATCGCGTTGTCAGGCTGACATAACTCGATAATCGCTGCACGATCCGATTCGGGCATTTCAATTTGTTGTCCGTTTGGTAACAGGGCACGTCCTTGATAATATTCAGGAGCGGGTTGGAGTCGGAGTGCGCGTTCTTCCTCGCATCCGAATAAGAAAAACAGGATGACGAGGGTACTGAAAATCAGGTACTTTTTCACATCGGTACTCTCCTTCGATGAATCACTTTCACCATTCTAGCACCAATTTTTTGTGACTTTAGTCTTAGGAAAATTAATTTGTTATTTCGAAAAAAAATCAAAAAAACCGTCCAACTTGAACTGGACGGGGTATAAAACCATTTATGACTTATTTTTACTTTTTAACTTTTTTTGTATGTCGATTTTTGACGAAAAAACGTTGATATTACGAGACATTGAAAAAAGCCGATTATTCTTCTAAATTATCACTTTATAATTCACTGGGATTTATTTGATGAAGTTTCCTTCAATCAACATCTCGACCGCGTGCCGCCTTCAAAATTTCGAACCATTCTTCACGAGTGAGGTCGATTTGAAGGGCGTCGACTCCTGTCTGAACGCGCTCGATTTTTCCGGATCCGATAATCGGCATAATGTTCGCAGGGTGTTTGACGAGCCATGCATACACAATCGAATCAATTCCGCTTGCATTGTGACGTGCACGAATTTCCTCGAGTTTTTCACGAAGGGGTGCATACTGTTCATCTTTGAAGAGTTGACCACCGGCTAGTGGACTCCAAGCCATAAGTGGCATTCGTTTTTCGTGACACAAATCGACCGATCCATCCTCAAAATGTTTCAATTGCATCGGAGAGAGTTCGAGTTGATTCGTCACAAGTTGGAATGGAAGGCGAGATTGAAGCAAGTTCTGTGTAGCCGGAACATGGTTAGATACACCGAATTCACGTACTTTACCACTATCGCGCAAGGTGATGAAGGCTTCGGCAACTTCATCCGGATTCATCAGCGGATCTGGACGGTGGATGAGTAATGTATCAATGTGGTCAATGGCCAACTCTTTTAACGAACGCTCTGCTTGCGCGATGATATGCTCTTTTGTCGTATCGTAATAATTGAGTGTTTGACCTGGGTTGAATGACCCCGTCAATTTAATTCCTGTCTTTGTGACGATCTCCATTTGATCTCGGAGTTCAGGCTTTAACTTTAAGGCTTCTCCAAATAAACCTTCACATGTGTAACCGCCATAAATGTCTGCATGGTCGAATGTCGTGATGCCAAGTTCGAGACATTGTTCGATAAACGTGAGGCGTTCCTGTGGGGTCATGTCCCAATCAGCGAGACGCCACATTCCATGGACGATGCGTGAGAATGATAATTCTTCTGTCAAAGCGATGCGTTGCATAGTAACTCCTCCTTGGTTGTCAGTCGCTCTTCATTATACGTCTTACGAGAAAAGACGTCACTTGTCACCTACTCGAGCAGTTTTGGCGTCAAATGAGCTTGTATGCGCTATGATGAGAGAGAAGAGAAATAGGAAAGAGGCGTGACAGATGAGTGACTATGAACAATATGCGGACGTCACCTTCGAGCGGGTGGGTGACTCGTTTCAGGTAGCCGCGATGCACCCAGATCTTCGATTACATGGAATTGGACGAAGTGCGGCCGTGTTTCGTTTAAAGGAGAAGAATCGTGTCATTAAAGTGTTCTTTCCAGGCTATGAACAAATCGCAACCGAAGAAGCAGCAATCTATAAAAAACTAAAGGGACTCCCTTACTTTCCGAAGTGCTATGAGTCCGGTGCGTCATATATCGTTATGGATTACATCGAAGGAAAGACGCTATTTGAGTGTCTGACGGAAGGCGTCTGGATTGACCCTTCTTACATCGAGGTAGTGGATGAAGCGCTTCGACAAGCACGGTTATTAGGACTAACGCCATCGGATGTTCACTTGCGTAATATCATTTTGACACCGAACGGGCAGATTTTCTTGATTGATTTGGCACGTTTCAGACAAGGGCAACAAATCGATCATCAGTGGGAAGACTTGAAGCGGATGTATCGATTGTATCGCTATCGTTTCATGCCGAAACAATATGATGAGTCACTGCTGAATCGAATCGCTTACTTGTATCGTAAGTTCGTGAACGACCCGGATTCTTGAACCGGGTCGTTTTTCTTTCGCTTATTAGGGAACAGGAGTAATGTGTCTAAAGTTGAGGAAGCGAAAGGGGAATGATGTATGGCTCACCGGATCTATGCGAACGAACTTGAAATGCTCCACGAATGTGTAGAAACGTGCAACTACTGCCTGGAATCTTGTTTAGAAGAAAAAGATGTTCAGATGATGGTCGATTGTATCCGACTCGACCGCGAATGTGCCGCTGCCTGTGCGTTTCTTGCCGAGGCGATGACGCGTGACTCGGCATTCGTTCCTGAACTCGCGCGAGCGTGTGCGGTCATCTGTAAAGCATGCGCACAGGAGTGCGGGAAACATAAGCACGCACATTGCCAAGAATGCGCAAGAGTTTGTACTGAATGCGCCTCGATGTGTGACCGCTTAGCCGCATGATTTGAGTGACCGGTTGATGGGACCGGTCACTTTTTTCGTGTCTTTTGAAGAGGGGATTCGTATAATGAAAAAAACGAAAAGGTGGTATGGGGATGATTCGCAATTGTCGACGAGATGATCTTCAAATGATTTTACATATTTACAATGATGCGATTGTAAACAGTACGGCCGTCTATCACTATCAACCGGTGACACTCGAGAATCGAGTGGCATGGTATGAGGAGAAGAAAGAACAAGATTGTCCAATCATCGTATGGGTCGAGGATGACGTCGTCATGGGGTTTGCGACGTTCGGGCCATTCCGTCCGTGGCCAGCGTACCATTATACGGTCGAGCATTCAGTCTACGTGCATCCCGGTTACCGCGGGAAAGGCATTGGCAACAAACTGTTAAAAGAAATCATCCGTATCGCCGAAGTGAGAGGAATGAAAACGGTGATTGGTGGAATTGACGCATCGAACGTGACGAGTATCCGTGCGCATGAAAAAGTTGGATTCGTTCATTCCGGTACGATTCGAAATGCCGGATATAAATTCGGCAAATGGCTCGATTTATCGTTTTATCAACTTGATTTAGACGGTCCTCCATCGCCTACCGAAGGGTGAACGGTCTAGAAAGACTGAGCCACCATACGACATACTGGAACGAGTGAATCGAATGGAGGAAATGGAATGACTGAGTACCCGAATTGCCCTAAATGCCAATCATCTTATGTGTACGAGGATGGTCCGTTGCTCGTATGCCCGGAATGTGCATATGAATGGTCACCGCGTGAGGCGGCAGAAGCGGAAGCGGCGTCACAAATCAAAGATGCGAACGGAAATCCGCTTCAAGACGGAGATACCGTCACCGTGATTAAGGATTTAAAAGTGAAAGGGACCTCGCTTGTCGTCAAACAAGGAACGAAAGTGAAGGGGATTCGACTCGTGGAAGGTGACCATGACATCGACTGTAAAATCGAGGGACTTGGTGCGATGAAACTGAAGTCGGAGTTCGTGAAGAAAATCTAAAAAAGTGTTTCGGCGAGTTGCCGAAACACTTTTTGTATTACGAGAAGAACGGTTTGTACTCGCGACGTTCATGCATGACGGACACCCATTGAAGCGTCGTGAACTCTTCGAGTACCCATTCACCGTTGAAGCGTCCGAGGCCAGAGTTTTTCTCGCCTCCGAACGGCATGTGCGGTTCATCGTTGACCGACTGATCGTTGACGTGAATCATGCCAGTTTCGACTTTTCGTGCAAAATTGGTTGCACGGTAAACCGAGCCATGGACGGCACCGCTCAATCCGTACGGTAATTCGTTCGAAAGACGGACAGCCTCTTCGTCATCTTTAAACGAAAGGATGACCGCGACAGGACCGAATATTTCGTTTTTCGCGAGCGGCATGTCATTCGTGACGCCACTGAGGACGGTCGGTTCGAGGACGTTGCCGTCCGCTGTCCCGCCAGTATGAACGGTCGCACCGGCATCAACCGTTTTCTCGATTTGGTCTAAGATGCGATCGACTTGATCGTGGTCGATGAGCGGGCCGACTTGCGTATCTTTTTCATTCGGGTTACCTGCTTTCAACTGTTTAACGCGCTCGACATAACGATTCACGAACTCGTCATGAATCGATTCGGCGACGAGGATTCGGTTCGTCGACATACAGATTTGTCCTTGGTGGAAGAACTTGCTGTAGACGGCTGATTCGACGGCACGGTCGAGGTCGGCATCATCGAGAACGACAAACACGTTATTCCCACCGAGTTCAAGTGCTGTTTTCTTCAACAAACGACCTGCCTTTTCTGCAATCCCTTGACCGACCTCGGTCGAACCTGTGAACGAGATGAGGCGCGGGATTGGGTGTTCGACGATGGCGTCCCCGATTTCAGACCCTCGTCCGACGACAACGTTGAGCACACCTTTTGGAAGTCCTGCTTCTTCGAAGAGGGATGCGAATAGGAGACCACCCGTGACCGGTGTCGCAGTGGCCGGTTTGACGACGACCGTATTTCCGGTTGCAAGAGCTGTCACGATTGAACGGACAGCCAAGTGGAATGGGAAGTTCCATGGGCTGATGATGCCGATGACCCCAAGTGGTTTGCGATATACCCGGTTCTCTTTATTCGGCACAATCGATGGTTTGATGAGCCCATCCATACGGAAAGGGAATGTCGCGGCTTCTTTGATGATGGCCATTGATGCGGCGAACTCACTCTCTGCTTTGATGCGTGTACTACCGGACTCTTTCACGAGCCAATCGACGATAAAGTCTTTGTTGTCCATCGTCAGCTGGGCAAACTTCTCAATCAATTCACGGCGTGCTTGTGGAAGCATGTCGGCCCAGTCCGACTGAGACGCTTTTGCTGCTTCATAAGCACGATTCAAGTCCTCTTCATCCGCTGATTGAATCGAGAAGAGAGTCTCGTTCGAGAATGGATTAACGTTGTCAATCGACTTCTCGCTTGAGCCATTTACCCACTCACCATTGATGTACATGTTCGTAAAATCTGTATGCATATTTGAACACTCCTTTATTTTTTCTTCACCATAAGAAGTATTCACTTGTTTTAGAAAAATAAACATGTCAATGTTTTGGATTTGGTAAACTTGAATCAAATAAATTCAACAAATTTAGGAGCAGACGATGAAAACTTTCTGTGTGAGTTTATTCCTCTTCGTGCCTTGGGCGTTTTTTGTGGCGGCAATGGATTATGTTTGGGGTTTTCCATTTGGATATTTAATTGTACCGATTGTCATTTGGTGGGTAACGAAGCAATCTTTGAGACATTTACGAATACGCTTTGTATTAGCTTCCTTGCTTGGATCATATGGTGTGTCGGTTTATTTTGCCTACTTGTTTGAGAACGATTGGGGATACTTCTTCAAGCCGTTAAATCTAATGGGGATTGTTCATATGTGGTCGGTCGTGATATTGATTGGGACACTCGTGATTCTGATTAATCATGGTGGTCAAAAATCAAACGAGTCATCTAATAGACATTGAGAGTGGGATGCATGATATTTCCCTTTTTTGATGTTCGATTCTACTTCCTGTACAGTTAAGACGAAGAGAGGGGTTAGAAAGAGATATGAAACGTTATGAAGCGATTTTATTTGATATTGATGACACACTACTAGACTTTAAACAAAGTGAACATGTCGCCTTGGAACAGTTACTTGCATCCTTCAACGTGCGGATGACAGATGAGGTGAAGTCGCGGTATGTCGACATTAATAGCGGCCTATGGCGCGCATTTGAGCGCGGCGAAGTGGATCGTGAAGAAGTACTCATCGGTCGTCACACGAAACTGTTTGATTCGCTCGGACTCACGGTGGACGGTCCGCAGGTCGAACAGCAGTATCGGGACTACTTACATGCAGGCGTACACATGATTGAAGGCGCGTTAGAGATTGTCCAAACGCTGAGCGCGCACTATCCACTCTATATCGTCACAAACGGTGTGACAGAGACGCAATTCAAACGGCTAGAGTCATCGGGACTATTGCCGTACTTCCAAGACATCTTCGTATCGGATGCGACCGGCTCGCAAAAACCGATGAAACCGTTCTTTGACTACGTCTTCGACCGAATCCCGAATGTAGAGCCAGAGAAGGGCTTAATCATCGGCGACTCAGTCACGGCAGACATCGCCGGTGGGCGGATGTATGGTTTGGATACTTGCTGGTTCAATCCAAACGAAGTGGCCGCGACGATCGAGTCAACGTATGAGATTCGACATTTAAACGAGTTGAAATCGCTACTCTAAGTTCAAGCTGGATTGAGTGAATGAGTTGGCAAACGGTTCGGGAGTTGAGCGAGTATTTCCGGATAAAGCGTGACGTCTTGTAGACGGTCAAGCTTTATCCAACGATAAATCAGGTGATCTCCTTCAGGTCCATAAAAGTCTCCGTCTTGGAGCGGGAGGTCACCGTCTACATAAAAGTACAGTCCAATCTCATGAAACGGCTGATTGTTGTACGTAAATAAGTTCTCATGCACGAAAGCGAACGTGGTATCAGTCACGTGCATGTTCAATTCTTCATGTAACTCGCGTGCGAGGGCGGTTGCGGCCTCTTCACCGAGCGTGACGCGACCGCCGGGTAATGCCCAAAAGTCATCCCGGACGTTTCGGTGAATCAATACGTGACCGTCTTTCACAAAAATACCGGCAACGCGGTAATTGAAAACGCCATGTTCAGTAGGAAATACGAGATCCATCTATATCACTTCCAATCATTGTAATCTGTTCTAGTATACCTGAAGGAGGGATCATATGTTTCAACCACATACGCAATATCGAGATGAAGATTTTCGTGACGTGACACTCCGTGACGAAGTGTTGTCACACGTTACGTTCGAGAACTGTCGCTTCACATACGTTGATGCGACGGAACTACAGACGGAACGCTGTCAGTTCATCAACTGCGACTTCACGGATTCAAAATGGAATGCGTCCCGTCATGTCGGGAGTTCATTTTTAAACTGTCAATTCCATGGTGCCAATTTGTTCACGAGTGAGTTTGAGCAATGTAAAATGACGGGATCTTCCTTTGAGGAGAGTCAGTTTGAGGGCGTCCATGTAACGGAAGGGGATTGGTCATTCGTCAACCTTCGTCACGTGTCGCTCAAGAAGATGGATTGGTCCCACGTTCGTTTGGTCGAGGCGGACCTTTATGGAACGGACTTGACCGAGACGGTTTGGCATCAGGCCGATTTGACCCGTGCGACACTCCAACATGCGGTGTGCCGTGGTGCCGACTTCAAAGGAGCACTCGTCGATGGGGTTGATTTTTCGAACGTGACGTTACAACAAACAAAACTAGACGCGATGCAGGCGATTCAAGTCGCGCGCTCATTGGGGGCGATTGTAGAATGAAACCAGAACAAATCATTGAGCAGTTGATTGCGTTCGCAAAAGAACGTGAACAGATTCGAACGGTCGTCTTGAACGGTTCACTCGTCAATCCGAATATCCAACCAGATCCATATCAGGATGTCGACCTTGCCTTTTATGTGGAAGACGTTCAAGCGGTTGCGATTGATCGTTCTTGGATTGACACGTTTGGAGAGGTCTTAATCATGCAGACACCTGAAACGACTGATTCCGAACGACTTGTAACGTTTTTAGTGCAATATGTGGACGGACATCGGATTGATTTGACGATTCGAAGTGTGGATCAACTTGAAACCATGCTTGAAGCCGACTCGCTCAGTCAAATCATCTTTGACCGAGATCATCATCCGGTCGTCACGCCGTCAGACATGTCGTATCGTGTGAAACGTCCGTCTGCTGACGAGTATGCGGCATGTTGGAATGAGTTTTGGTGGGTGTCACTTTATGTTGTCAAAGGAATCAAGCGACACCAGGTGTTATACGCGCTCGACCACCTCGATATCATGCGGAATATGCTCCGTCAGATGATGGAGTGGAACATTGGCTATGCGACGGAATTCTCCGTGAATCTTGGGAAGTCCGGTGACGGAATCCGCGACCACTTGCCGGAAGAGTTATGGGAGATGCTCACGGCAACATACGCTTCAGCTGAGTTGAGTGCCATTGAAGACACACATGACCGCCTGCAATCACTCTTCTTCTTTTGCGCGCAGCGTGTCGCGGAACAAGGTGATTTCGTCTTCCGGGAAGAAGAAGCCAGACGCGTCCGTGCCGCATGTGCTACACTTCGACATTCGAACGATTAATGAGGCCGAGAGCCGGGAAACGCTCCTTATAGAGAAAGGAGCGTTTTTTCATGAACCCATATACGACATTTATTGCTCTTCTAGTCGGAAGTCTTGTCCTCTTTGTCGGCATTCGTTTAAAGAAATGGCCAATCATTTTGGTTGCGATGCTTCCCCTTGGTCTCGTCGCATTTAATATGTTCTTACTCATCACGGGGCGCTAGGACATGTTCACTTGTCTTTTCGATACATCGATTTGATGAAGAAGGCACTCGGTAACAAAATACCGATGGCGCCTTCGATGATGGCGAATAATCGGGTCAAACCAATCGGCAACAAATCACCAAATCCGATTGATAATAAAGTGACCCCGCTGAAATACAGGAGGTTTTCCCAAGTCGGTTCAACGGCATTCATGGATTCGAGTGAAGTCACAAGAATGACTGAATCACGAGACAAAGCATAATAAATCAATGTGAATCCTAACATGACACCAAGTAGGCTAACGAACAACTGAGCGAACAATCTCCCATCAAATCCTGTTTGCTTGTACGTTTTACGTTTGAAAAACCAAAACACGTTCAAACTGATGAAGAGTAACGCAATGGTTAATAAAATCGTATTCAATCCGGACACATCCTTTTCATGTAAATGAATTCATTTATCCATTCCCTAAGCGATGAATGAAAAACAGAATCGGAAAAGGTTTGCAATTGATCAAAAGATTGATAGAATGTGGTCGAAGACGACTGAATTTCATAATGTTTGCCACTAGGGGAGTCGCGTCACGCGGCTGAGATGGACAAGGTCCAGACCCTTCGAACCTGATCTAGTTCACGCTAGCGTAGGGAAGTGGGCGAGACGACTCATATGGCTTCACCTATATATGACTGTTCGAGACGCCGCTTCCGTTATGGGAGGCGGCGTCTTTTTATCTTTTATAAGGGGGAGTTAGTATGAAATTTACAGATCACTTACGTCAAGAAGCGGATGGATTGTTTGAGGCAAGCTTTCATCACCCATTTGTTCGTTCACTCGGAGAAGGGACGCTCGATGAGAAGAAGTTCAGACATTATGTCATGCAAGACTCATACTATTTGAATCAGTTTTCAAAAGTGCAGGCGAAAGGGGCAACCCTCGCACCGACGATGGAACTATCGAGCCGCTTTTTGACGCATGCCTTACACACGATTGAGGCGGAACTCTCCCTTCATCGAGAGTTCTTTACGATGCTCAACGTGACGGATGTCGAATTGGCGACATTTGAGCCAGCACCGACCGCTTATGCGTATGCGCTCCATATGCAACAGGCAGGACCGACTCTCGGGGACGTGCTGGCATCGATTCTTCCATGCTACTGGGTGTATTACGAGATTGGTGAACGTCTGAAAGACAAGCGTCCGGACCATCCGATTTATTCGGCCTGGATTGCGACATACGGCTCTGAATGGTTCCGCGAACTGGTGGAAGAGCAAATTGATCGGTTGGATGAACTGGCTGGTCAAGCGACGGAAGAGGAACGTGTACGTTATACGAAACTGTTCTTGAAGAGTTGCTATTACGAAGTCGCTTTTTGGGAAATGGCGTGGACGCTTGAGTCGTGGACATTGTCGCAGGAGGTCAACCAATGAGACATGAGATTTGGAATGAGATTCGACAGCAGGCGCCATTGATTCACAACATCACGAACACGGTTGTGGCGAATTTTTCAGCGAATGGACTGCTCGCGATCGGCGCCTCTCCAGTGATGGCAGACGCGATTGAAGAAGTAGCAGAGATGACATTCGTGAGCGACGCGCTCGTACTTAACATCGGTACACTTGGAACGATGACGGAAGCGACGATGATTCGCGCAGGACAGGCGGCGAACGAAGCGGGATGCCCGATTATACTCGACCCGGTCGGTGTCGGAGCGACGTCATTTCGACGAGATGTGGTCGAACGCATTTTGCGTCATGTTCGTGTATCGGTCATTCGAGGGAATGCAGGAGAGATTGCGACATTGATTGGCGTCGATTGGGCGGCTCGTGGTGTCGATGCGGGTGACGGTGCATGCGAGCCGAGACAATTGGCGCTTGAAGCAGCGAAACGATACGGATGTGTCGTGGCCGTGACTGGAAAAGAAGATATGGTCAGTGACGGACATGTCGTCATGGAAGTCCGAGGTGGGACGAAACGGATGACTGAGACGACTGGTACAGGGTGTTTACTGAGTGCGGTGGTCGGAGCTTGCTTGGCAGTCGAAAAGAATGCCCTCAAAGCGACGGTGACCGCCATGTCAGGCTACGCCTATTGTGGGGAGCTAGCGAGTGAACGGGCAGAAGGGCCGGGAGACTTCCCGATTCACTTTTTAAATGCACTCCATCAATTGACGCAATATACAATCCCGACGAATCGAATCGAGGTGTCGACATCATGAGACCGCAAGTATTGACGATTGCAGGATCTGATTCAGGGGGCGGAGCTGGGATTCAAGCCGATCTAAAAACGTTTCAAGAGCTCGGTGTGTTCGGGACGAGTGTGTTGACTGCGATTACCGCCCAAAACACACTTGGGGTCCATGGAATCGAGGCGATTTCCACGGAAATGATTATCCAACAAATTGATGCGGTAGCGGATGATTTTAACATCACCGCTTGTAAAACCGGGATGTTGGTGGATGCGGAACGAATTGAAGCGGTAGCGAAAGAGCTCGAACGATATCATTTCGAACATGTGGTGGTCGATCCGGTCATGGTGGCGAAAGGTGGCGCTTCCTTGTTGCAAGTTAGTGCAGTCGAAGCACTGCGCACGAAGTTGCTACCGCAGGCAACCATCGTGACCCCGAATATTCCTGAAGCAGAAGTCTTAGCGGGAATGGACATTCGAACGGAGGCAGACCGTATGAAAGCCGCGCAGGCGATTCGAGCCCTTGGGGTCGATACCGTCATTATCAAAGGTGGGCACGCGGATGATGTGGAAGCCGTTGATTTAATTATGAGTGAAACTGAAGCGTTCCGTGTAAAAGCACCTCGAATCCAAACGAAAGATACGCACGGGACGGGATGTACGTTCTCTGCAGCTTTGACGGCCGAACTGGCATATGGGAAGACATTGCGTCAAGCAGTCGTAGATGCAAAACAATTTATCCATCAAGCGATTACACATGAATTATCGATTGGACAGGGGCATGGACCGACGAATCATTGGGGACATCGTTTAGCGAAAGAAGAGGTGATTACCGTTGACGTCATGTACGAAACAAGCGCTCGCTAAGCAGCTTCGCCTTTACTTTGTGTGTGGAACGACGGATGCATCTGATTTGGTAGCGACCGTCAAAACGGCTCTTCGATGTGGTGTGACATGTTTTCAATTTCGCGAAAAAGGTAAAGATGCATTGTATGGAGATGAAAAAGAAGCAATGGCAAGGACGCTCCACCGTCTGTGTAGAGAAGCGGGTGTTCCGTTCATCGTCAATGACGACGTCGACTTGGCGCTCGCGATTGACGCGGATGGCATCCACGTTGGACAGGATGACTTACCTGCCAAACAGGTTCGAGAACGGCTAGGACCAGATAAATGGTTGGGGGTGTCTGTCCATACGATGGAGGAAGTCAGAATGGCTCTTCCATTTGCAGATTATGTCGGCATCGGTCCGATTCATGAGACGCAAAGTAAGTTGGATGCAGGACAAGTGCGTGGTACGGAACTGATTCAACAAGTTCGCCGACACCACCCACTGCTTCCGATTGTGGGGATCGGGGGCATTCGTCCAGAGCATGTCCCTGCTATTATGGCTGACGGGGCTGACGGTGTTGCCGTCATCTCTGCCATCGCTTCTGCACCGGATGTAGCAACGGCTACCCGGCGTTTCGCTTGTCTATGAATTCAATTTTTGAGGAGGAAGACAGATGAACGTATTTGTTATCGGTGCAAACGGTCAGATCGGCCGTCAGTTTGTCGAAAAATTACACAATGAAGGGAAGCATCACGTCACAGCGATGGTTCGTAAAGAAGAGCAGCTCGAGGATTTCAAGTCAAAAGGATACAACGCGGTACTCGGTGACCTTGAAGGTTCGGTAGAAGATTTACAGAAAGCCATCGATGGAATGGACGTCATCGTGTTCGCGGCTGGTTCTGGTGGAAGTACCGGCGCAGACAAGACGCTCTTGATTGACCTAGACGGTGCAGCAAAGAGTATCGAGGCGGCACAAGCGAACGGGAACATCAAACACTTCGTCATGGTCAGTGCCTTGAAAGCAGAGGATCGCTCGGCTTGGCCAGATTCGATGAAACCTTACTACGTAGCGAAGCATCATGCCGATCGTTTACTCGAACAGAGTGGACTCACGTACACGATTGTACGTCCGGGTGCATTGACAGATGATGCAGGAACGGGCAAAGTGAACACGCAATTCGAGGGAAGTGGAGAGATTCCACGCGAAGACGTGGCATCATTCTTGGTGCATGTCCTCCATAACCATGCAAATGCACAGAACAAAGCGATTGATTTGATCAAAGGGGATACCCCAATCGAAGAAACGTTATAATGTGTCGAATGAAGAACGGGATGTGGTTCATCCCGTTTTTTGTCGCGTTAAAGAGGGAAAAGAACGCAGGATAACGAAATAGAAGAATACGAACAGGTGAGGAGGTTCCGCATGACCGAGATGTTCATTTATCTGGCGGTCTATTTGTTGCCGTCATTTTTACTCGGCTTTTTAGCACTCGATGTCTTTCAACGAAATCCGAATAAAGTCGAGCATCGTTTGCTGAGCCTGTTTGTGTTCGGTTATTCGATGCTCTTCTTGGCTGAATTTGTCCGCCATCTATCGCCGATTGAATACAGTCCGGCACTCATTGCCTATTGGTTTGGGAACGCTGGGATTTTCATTTTTATCTTCTCTGTTCATTTCATATTAAGTATCACAGGCGTCGGCGCAAAGGCACCGAAGTGGTTGTATCCATGGGTCGTCTATTTACCATTGATTCCTGTTGTGTTGACGTATGTCCGTCAGGAGAATATCATCAACAGTCAACAGTTTGAACAAGTAGGCATTTGGATTTATCCTGAGTTCAACTCATCGTATTTAACTACGTTGACCGTCGGAAACATTTTTCACATCTTGATTATTGGTCTCATTTTTTATGCATTGAAGCGTGCGGAACGAAGAGAACACCAACGCGTATTGCGCATGCTTTTTTGGACTGCAAATGCCGTACTAATATGGGATATTGTATTCGGCTACTTTCAATTTCGTGGGTTGATCCCACCCTATTCATACATGTATGGGGGGCTTGTTTGGGCGGTAGCATTGGTAGTTGCAATGAATCGTTTAGACTTCTTAACCTCTTATGTAAAACGATATGGAACACTTTATAATTTAAATCCATCCGCCATCTTGTTGATTGACCCGGATGGGAGGGTGGAAAGTACGAATCCGGCCGCACGCACGCTATTTCACACTGTCCGTGTCGTGAATGAACGGTTTATCGATTTGTTGCCAGAAAAGAAAAAAGCAGAATGGGTGGAACACTATCACCAACATGTTCGGACACGTAAAAAGTTTATAGAATTCGAAACGAAGATTATGACGAAATCTGGGCAAGAGCTTTACGTTGTCATTGATGGGGATTTTGTCGATATCGACCGCACGATTCACGGGATGATTATCATTCGGGATGTCCACTCGTTTAAAGAGGCCGAGCAAACAATCCGATTCTTTGCCTATCATGACCCACTGACGAAGTTGGCCAACCGACGTGCATTTTATGAACGCGCAGACCAGGCGTTGCTTAGTTCCTCGATGCTGTCTTTATTGATTATTGATTTGGACGGTTTTAAAGCAGTCAATGATACGTACGGTCACCAGATTGGAGATTATTTCTTAACTCATTTGGGTGGATTGCTGGAAGCGTCGACACGAGACGTTGGCTTGGCCTCTCGTGTTGGCGGGGATGAGTTTTATATTTATTTAGTGGATTTAACAGAATCGGAAGTGCTTGCATTTATTCACGAACTTCAGATGACGTTAAATCAAAACCCTTACCACACGTCCGATGTGACGATTCCAATCCGTGCGAGTATTGGGGTCAGTCATGCTCCCGACCAAGGAACAAATTTAGACACGTTGATCCATAAAGCGGATCAAGCGATGTATCAGATCAAGCAAGATGGAAAAAATGATTATGCCATCTATGACGAAGCGTTACATGGTCCGAAATAAAGGGAAAATAGAAGTGTTTGATTATGGAGAGGAGGATGCAACATGTCAGAAAGACCGTTAGTGACGATGCGCGCCGAGGGAGAAGCCGGAGGCGTCAAGACGACTGTACGTGTAGGCGAGCACACTCCATTTATCGTAGATGAGCCAGAACGACTCGGTGGAACGAACAAGGGTCCGAATCCGCTCGAGTATCTTCTCGGTGCCCAGTCGTCCTGTACGACCATCATGATTGCCTATGCCGCTCAGGATTTGAACTTTGAGTATGAAGGGGTCGAGTTCGTGACAGAAGGGACGCTCGATCCTCGAGGATTCCAAGGGATGGAAGGTGTCCGAACTTACTTTGAGTCGACACATATGAAAATCGTATTGGATACGACCGAATCGGATGAGCGAATCGAAGCATTAAGAAAGGCTGTCGAGGCACGTTGTCCGATTCATAATCTCATGCATGCAGCAGACGTAGCGATGACGGCAGAATGGACTCGGAAATAAGGATGGGGGCGACCTCATCTTTTTTACATAGGAAGTAAGAAAAGAATACGGAGGGAAGACGCATGCATCACCGACCGATGACGTGTGAATGGGCAGGACAAATTCAAGAATGGACGTACGGAGCTCCTTATGACTTTTATAATCAATCGCCTTCTGAAGAGGGAGTCGCCGAGTTGATGACGTATCAGGCGATTGTAGAGGAGCATGAGCTGATTGGATTTTATTGCATCGGTTCCCCGGCTCAAGTGCCCAATTCGACATATCCATATTCGTCAGATTTCACGGACATCGGATTGGGGATGCGACCTGATTTGACGGGGAAAGGATATGGAAAATCGTTTGTGACATACGTCATGGAGAGAGCGATGGAACGGAGAAAACCGCTTCGCTTGACTGTCGCCTCCTTCAACGAACGAGCGATTCATCTATACGAAACGGTTGGATTTCGTACGATCACATCGTTCGAGCGAAATGAGATTCCGTTTCAAGTGATGGTACGCGATTAACCATATTTTTTCTGATGTGCCTTTTTACGTCGCAAATAATCCTCATCGGCACGAAGTTGATCCCAATATGTTTTGAAGATGCGGGCAGACTCTGCCTTCTCTTCGTCGATTTCGCGCTCATGGATGTCACCATCTTCTTTATATTTACGACCGCCTTTATAATTGGCATAGCGTCGGGCTCGTGTGTAACCCATTTGGATGAACTTTCGGGACATGTCCATCCCGACGAAATCGTCGTTCGCACGATACGCTTCAAACAATTCCATGATTTCTTCGGCAGATTGCTTCGCAATCTCGGGCGTCTTAAATCGCCAATGAGGCAAAATTTCACTTTTATACGGTTCGACAAGTAGCACACCTTGTTCGCCACGACCGACCCGGTACAGTTCGGGTTGTTTTCGGAAGTCGATTTCATCAAAATTTAAATCATAGTCAAATGGCATGTTCATTCCTCCTCGCCTAACGTTTCCCATTAGGTCGGGCGAGGAAACAACTTGAAGGAAAAGGATGGGTTTATATGATCAAGATGGAGACAGAACGGTTGGTCTTAAGAGCATTTACGCTAGAGGACGCAGAGGATATGTATCATTATGCAAAAGATGAGCGAGTCGGACCGATGGCCGGTTGGGCACCTCATGAATCGATTGAAGAAACAAGGGACGTCATTCAATTGTTTATCGAGGAAGCAGGTGTATGGGCCATCGTCTTGAAAGAGACCGGGCAAGTGATCGGTAGCATCGGGTTACACGACCGAAGACCAGACTCGTCGATTCAACATGATGCACAGCGTGAGATCGGTTATGTGCTCAGTCCAGATTATTGGGGAAATGGTTACGTACCAGAAGCCGTTCAGGCGATGATCCGATTCGGATTTGAAGCGTTAGGACTAGAACGGATTTGGTGCGGCTACTTCAGCTTCAATGATCAATCGCGACGCGTCGTTGAGAAGTGTGGGTTCACTTATGCGTTCACGAAAACACAAGAATTGACCCGACTCGACGGACGAACGGTAGAAAACCTCGTCCATGTCCAATTAAATCCGACGTTCTCTACACATTGAAGCACGATTTCAATGTGTTTTTTCATGAAATCATAAAAATCCCTTGATATGTAACCGGTTACACATTAAGATGTTTTTGTAAGCGTTTCCAGAACGGAGGATGTCAAATGGCGACCATCAAACAAGTAGCAAAACATGCGAACGTCTCAGTGGCGACCGTATCACGCGTTATGAATAAAAGCGGATATGTGAGCGAAGAGGCGAAAGAAGCGGTCGAAAAGGCGATTGCGGAACTGAATTACGCGCCGAACCGAGTTGCTCGTTCGCTCTATAAAAAATCGTCGAATTTGATTGGACTTATCATGCCAGATATCACGAACCCGTTCTTTCCACAGCTGGCTCGGGCGATTGAGGATGTCGCCAATCAACATGGGTATCAAGTCGTCTTATGTAACACGGATGAACAACTTGAAAAAGAACAGACGTATTTAGTCGCCTTGCAAACGATGCACGTCGATGGCCTGATTATCACCACAAACCATTCGCACAATCCGAATTATGAGACGTTGGATTTACCGATGGTCGCACTAGACCGAATCGTAAAAGCGGGGATCGACGCCGTTGTATCAGATGGATATGAGGGTGGAAAGTTGGCGGCCGACACGCTGTTACAACGTGGTGCGACACGACTGGCACACATTGCCGGACCGGATCATCTCAAAACGGTCAAACGCCGAACCGAAGGATTTGTCGAAGTAGCGGGAGAGAAGCTCGTCGGGATGACCGAGTCCACGTTCACGTTCAAAGACGCCTTGAAAGCGTCCCAAGAGCTGTTCGACCATGCTTGGCCATTCGATGGCATTTTCGCAGCGAACGATGTGATTGCAGCCGCCGTATTACAGGAAGCAGTCCGTCGAGACATTCGTGTCCCAGAAGAGCTACAGGTCATCGGATATGACGGGATCGAATTAGGCGAGATGACGTCTCCGCCGCTGACGACCATCGTCCAGCCGATCTATGAGATGGGGCGACTCGCGACCGAGCGATTGCTCGATTTGATTGAGAAGAAAGACACACGACCGAGAGAAATGCTGTTACCGGTCACGTTACTTGAACGACACACGACAAAGCGGAAGGAGAGATAAAGAATGAAACGCATTGTTGTCATTGGCAGTATATCGATGGACCTTGTCGTCACGTCCGACAAACGTCCACAAGCTGGAGAAACGGTTATCGGTGAATCGTTCCGTACCGTTCCAGGGGGGAAAGGTGCGAACCAGGCAGTCGCTGCTTCCAAGTTAGGCGGCACTGTACAGATGGTCGGTTGCGTTGGAAGTGATCCGTTCGGACAACAGGTGGTTGAAAACTTCAAACGACACGATGTCGATGTCACACATGTTCAAATCATACGGGATGAAGTGACGGGTACGGCCCATATCGTATTGGCTGAGGAAGATAATTCGATCGTCGTCGTCCAATCGGCGAACAAACGAGTCGTTTTCACAGATGAGGAACTCGAACACCTTCTTGACGAGCAGGCATTCGTGCTCCTCCAACTCGAAATTCCAATCGAGACGGTAAAGCAAGTGACCTCTTACTGTAAAGCGAAAGGAATCCCAGTGCTGCTCAATCCGGCACCTTCTCAGCCGCTTCCACCAGAAGTGATTGAAGACGTCACATACTTGACGCCGAACGAACATGAGTGCCGTGACTTATTCAACGGAATATCCGTAGATGATGTTCTCAAACGCTATCCGAACAAATTACTCGTCACGGAAGGCGTCCATGGTGTTCGATTCCATGACGGACAAGACGTGCGGCATGTGCCAGCCATCCGAGCAAACGTCGTCGACACAACAGGAGCTGGTGACACGTTCAACGGCGCGCTCGCTGTCTCCCTCATCGAACAAGATGATTTGGAGACGGCCGTACGGTTTGCCGTAGTCGCATCCGGCATGAGTGTCGAAGGCTTCGGTGCACAAGGTGGTATGCCGACACGACAAGATGTACAACAACGATTGGAGCGCGTGTGATGAAAAAACAAGGAATTTTGAATAGTCATTTAGCAAAAATCTTTGCCGACCTCGGGCATACGGATCGCGTCGTCATCGCCGATTGTGGGCTACCGATTCCAGACGGGGTAAAGCGGGTCGATCTTAGTCTCCGCATCGGGGAACCTTCCTTTCTTGAGGTGCTCGATGTCGTCGAATCGGATTTGGTCGTAGAGCGCATCACGATTGCTGAGGAAATCCTCACACACAACCCGACGATTGCGGATTCACTGAAAGAACGGTACAAGAGCATCAACATGTGTTCACATGAAGATTTCAAACGAGAGGTCGCAAAAGCGAAAGTGGTCATTCGAACTGGAGAAGCGACACCTTACGCCAACGTCATCTTACACGCCGGGGTCATTTTTTAAGGGGGGATTCGATGCGTATTCAGTTGAAAGGCATCCATAAGTCGTTCGGACCAGTCTCCGTCTTAAAAGGAGTCGATTTCGAACTGTTGCCTGGAGAAATTCATGCGCTTATGGGCGAGAACGGGGCCGGAAAGTCGACATTGATGAAGGTGATGACCGGTCTGCATGCGCAGGATGAAGGTGAGATTCTCATCGACGGCACGAAACGTCAATTCAAGCACCCAAAAGAAGCGGAGCAAGAAGGCATCGCCTTCATCCATCAGGAGCTCAATATCTTACCGGAGATGACGGTGACAGAAAACTTATTTTTGGGTCGAGAACTGACAGGACCGTTCGGGATGGTCAAACAGCAGGAGATGACCAGACGTGCTCGAGAATACTTGGCTGAATTGAACGTGTTCATGGATGTCGATGAAGTGGCACGCAACTTATCGGTCGGTCAGCAACAGATGATTGAGATTGCCAAGGCGCTCATGACAGATGCGAAGGTCATCGTCATGGATGAACCGACGGCCGCGTTGACGGATCGCGAAATCCAGGCGCTCTTCGCCGTGTCTCGTGCCTTACGAGATCAAGGCGTGTCCATCATCTATATCTCACACCGAATGGAAGAGATTTTTGACTTATGCGACCGAATCACGGTACTTCGGGATGGACAATCCATTTCGACTCGTACGATTCAGGACACCTCATTTGAGGAAACGGTGCGCGATATGGTCGGTCGCGAGATTGGGGAACGCTATCCGACACGTACCGCGACTCTCGGGGACGTCGTGCTCGAGGTGGATGATTTAATCGGTAACCGGTTCCACAACGTATCGTTCAACGTCCGTGCCGGAGAAATTATCGGGTTTTCCGGATTGATGGGAGCGGGACGGACCGAGGTGATGCGTGCCTTATTCGGAGCAGACACGCACAAAGGGGGAGTCATCAAACTGAACGGGCAACCGATTCGAATCAAAACTCCGGCCGACGCCATCAAGCACGGCATCGCGTTTTTGACAGAGGACCGAAAAGGGGAAGGCTTACTCCTCGATTTCTCGCTAAGAGAAAACCTGTCGCTCCCGACACTCGATAAACGAGCAAAAGGGTCTGTCATCTCGAAGCAACAGGAGGAGACGTTCGCCGAGACATACTTACAAAAATTGCGGGTCAAACATCATTCGATGGAACAAAAAGTGAAGTCGTTGTCTGGTGGGAATCAACAGAAGATTGTGCTCGGCAAATGGTTAGGTGTCGAACCAGACGTCTTGATTTTGGATGAGCCGACCCGAGGCGTCGACGTCGGTGCCAAGAAAGAGATTTACAACATCATGAGCGATCTCGCGGAATCAGGCGTCGCCATCATCATGGTCTCTTCTGATTTACCGGAAGTACTCGGGATGAGCGATCGGATTGTCGTCATGCGAGAAGGTGTGGTGACCGGGACGCTCACGAAAGATGAGGCGACACAGGAAAAAGTAATGACGTATGCGACAGGAGGGCAATGATATGGAATTGAAAGCAACGACCGGACTGAAGCGCCCGGGTCGACTCGGATGGGGGCAAAAACTAGGACCGCTGTTTGGTCTGCTCGTCATTGTTGTCGTCGTGACGGCGCTCGAACCAGGATTTTTATCATTAAATAATATCTTTAACGTACTCCGCCAAGTGTCGATCAATGCCTTGATTGCCTTCGGGATGACGTTTGTCATCTTGACAGGGGGAATCGATTTATCGGTCGGGTCGATTTTGGCGCTCGCTTCTGCACTAGTGGCAGGCATGATGGTGGACGGTCAACATGCGGTTATGGCCGTCGCACTCGGCTTGATTGCAGGTGCCGTTCTCGGGGCCTTTAACGGGGCGGTCATCACGTACGGGAAAGTGGCACCGTTCATCGCGACATTGGCTACGATGACCATTTATCGGGGCTTGACGCTCGTCTATACAGACGGACGACCGATTACGGGTCTCGGAAATTCCGGTTGGTTCGAGATGCTCGGACGCGGCTACTTCTGGATCATTCCAGTACCGGCATTGACGATGCTACTCGCATTCGGTGTCCTGTATTTCATCTTGAAGAAGACGACATTTGGTCGTCACACGTACGCGATCGGTGGAAATGAAGAAGCGGCGAAATTAATGGGGATTGGCGTCAATAAAGTCAAAATCATGATCTACTCCCTATCGGGTATGCTTGCGGCACTCGCAGGCATCATCTTGACATCGCGCCTTAATTCCGCACAACCGACGGCAGGAACGTCATACGAACTCGATGCCATCGCAGCGGTCGTTCTCGGGGGAACGAGCCTAGCGGGTGGTCGAGGTTGGATTGTCGGGACGTTGATCGGGGCGCTGATCATCGGAACGCTCAACAACGGATTGAACCTTCTCGGCGTATCATCTTTCTTCCAACTCGTCGTAAAAGGTGCAGTTATATTGTTTGCAGTATTGCTTGATCGTCGACAAAACGCGTAACACACGAAAGGGGAAAACGGAACATGAAAAAATGGACAGCTTGGCTACTCGCACTGACAATGGTACTGATGGCAGCTTGCTCGACTGAACAACCGGGGTCATCTTCTGAGACGGAAACGAAAGATGGGGATTATGAGATCGGATTATCTATCTCGACATTGAACAACCCGTTCTTCGTCGCATTGAAAGAAGGCGCGGAAGAACAGGCGAACGAAATGGATGCGACGTTGACGGTAGCGGACGCGCAAAACGATGCCGCGAAACAAGTGAACGACGTCGAAGACATGATTCAAAAGGGGATGGATTTGATTCTCATCAACCCGACAGATTCAGAAGCGGTCGGTGCAGCGGTACAAGCAGCGAACGATGCAGGCATTCCTGTCATCACGGTAGACCGTAACGCTGAAACAGGGGACGTCGTCGCCCACGTGGCATCAGATAACGTCGCAGGTGGACAGCTGGCGGGTGACTACATGGTCGAACTCGTAGGCGAAGGGCAAAAAGTCGTCGAGCTCGAGGGGGTTCCAGGAGCGTCTGCGACACGTGACCGCGGACAAGGATTCAACGAAGCCATCGATGGGAAATTGGAAGTCGTGGCAAAACAATCGGCAAACTTTGACCGTGCAGAAGGATTGACGGTCATGGAGAACATCCTACAGGACAATAAAGACATCGTCGCTGTATTCGCACATAACGATGAGATGGCACTCGGTGCCGTTCAAGCACTCGAAGCGGCTGGAATGAGTGACGTGAAAGTCATCGGATTCGATGCGACAGATGATGCCGTCAAAGCGGTCGAAGGTGGGACGATGGCAGCAACGGTTGCCCAAAAACCAGCTGAGATTGGGAAGTTGGGTGTAGAAGCGGCAATCACCCACTTGAAAGGTGAAACGGTGGAAGAGAACATCCCGGTCGAACTCGAATTAATCAAATAAGTAAGTAGAAACCTCACGATGCCTTGATTTCGGGTAGAGCTCGTGAGGTCATTTTTATTTATATGGGGAAATGAGAAATTGTGTATCGTTGTTCATATATTTTAAAGAGTACTGCACTTCTATTAAAATGACGGTTTCGCTTGCTTTTAATATATGTGCTTTTCCGCGTTGAATTGAGATGGCATTGGTCGGTCTTACCTCAAATGATTCTCCATCAATCGTCACGATTGCTGTGCCTTGGAGAATCGTCCAAATTGTATCGGTCTCTTCATGATAATGGTAACTGAGTTCTTTCCCTGCTTGAACGAGCATGCGACGTGTCACACTGTGATGCCCATCGGCGAGTGTCTCATGATGGATGACTTCCGACTGCCCCCATCGCTTCCATTTGAATTTTGGATAGTCGTCGGATGAGGCGAGATAATCTTTCAGCTGCGGGGTCGCCTCTTTCTTCGAGACGAGAATTCCATCCGCGTTGACGGCGACGACAAGGTCTTCTAGCCCAATCCCAATCAAAGGAAGGTTCAATTCATTGATCACATGTGTGTTCGTCGATTCGAACAGTTCGACTTGACCGTGAGTTGTGGACGTCATTTCTTCAGTCAATGTGTTCCATGTTCCTAAGTCTTTCCAATCGCCATCGTAGCGGTGAACGAATACCGACTCTGTATGTTCGACAACGGCATAGTCAAACGAAGTCTTTTCTAATTCGTCATAGCGTGAAGTGAGGTCTGAATAAGTTGTCGGTAAGTTTCGTTCTGCTAGTTCATCAAGTAACAGATGTAACTTGCAAGCAAAGATTCCACAGTTCCAAAGGGCACCTTGTCCAATCAACTGTTCTGCTACATCGACGGTCGGTTTTTCCTGAAATAGGCGAACCGAGGACATTTGGGCCGTCTCGTCTGGAACGATATATCCGTATTTTGATGTCGGATGAAGGGGTGTGACCCCAATTAGATGCAAAGCATCATCGTTCGCTTGGACTGCTTCATCGACTTGAGGGAAATATTCAAAGAAGCGGAGGTCGACGTAAGCATCGACCGGCATCACAAGTACCGTTTCATCCAGAGGCACATGTTGCTCGTTTAAATAGCTTGCCCCGAGAACGATAGCGGGAAATGTATCACGACGAGTTGGTTCGGAAATGATATTAGTATCTGTGCCAACTTGATGAATGACACAATCTTTTTGCTGAACATTTGTGATAATGAAAGCGTTAGTGTCTAAATCTTGTGTTTTTAGTTGATTATAAACTCTCTCAAGCATTGATTGTTTCGTTCCACCTCTGCTAGGCAATAAACGAATGAATTGTTTGGCATTCGAATTGTTCGAAAGTGGCCATAGTCTTTTTCCATCACCGCCAGATAATAATAGAATCTTCATCGAATGTCCTCTCTTCAAATAGAGTTTCTCATCTATTTCGCCAAACGTCGGACTATCCCTGTCTAATCAAAAAAGAGACAGCCGATTCCGGCTATCTCTTTACAATATAGGACGAAGCAATGCACGAACGGGACTTCCATCCCCTTCGACGATTGGGAGAGGGACGGCATTCAAATCGTAATCTCCCGGTAAGATATTGTCTAAAACGAGTCCTTCTAGGATATGCACACCATTTCGTGCTAACGCGTGATGGGCATCCATCTCTTTACTGTCAATCGCATCAACGGACGGTAAGTCGAGTCCGATCAAGAAGATTCCGAGTTCTCCGAGACGATCGGCAAGAGCGGGTGTCAGTTCAGGGATCGTCTCGGGGAAGCCGCTCTTATCGGGCCAACCATCCGTTTTTAAGATGAGGCGTTCCACCCCAGTCAAATCGTGACCATCCAAATCAGATGCTTCAATCTTTGCCTTATGCGGTAGATGAATCACACGGGCTGGTCCGATATATACGGACGGATCGAGGTCGATCACGCGCTTCCCATGGTCGTCAAAATGAAACGGTGCATCGATGTGGGTCCCGAGATGTAAACTCAATGTCATCTTCCCGACATTGACGGAACCACTCTCTGCCATCGGCCACGCGATTTCATACGAAAATTTTGTATCTCCCGGCCATGTCGCAACATCGGCATGAAGTGGCTGTGATACATCAATCCAAGTCATTGCATTCAGCTCCTCTTATAGTGATGTCCGGACCGTCCACAGTTCTGGGAAGAAGCGATGGTCGAGCACGCGACGTAAATAGTTCACGCCAGACGAACCACCTGTCCCCATCTTCTGTCCGATAATGCGTTCCACGGTGCTCATATGGTTAAAGCGCCACATCTGTTGCTGGCTACCGATATCGAGTAGCTTTTCACCGAGCTCATATAAGTCCCAATACGTGTCGACGTCTCGATAGACTTCGACCCATGCCTTCTCGACACTTTCATTCCATTCCCAGTCCTGGGTGACATCACGTTCGAGCACGCTCGCATCAATCGATAGACCCCGACGATGCATTTCGCGGACCGTCACATCATAAATGCTAGGAGCTTGTAGCGAGCCTTCGAGCAATGGATACAATTTTTCATCGTGTGCGTAAACACTGAGCGTCCGTGCGTTTTTGAAGCCGAGTGCGAATTCGATCTGTCGGTTTTGGTAAGACTGAAAACCAGAGGACGAGCCGAGTTGGTCTCGGAACTCTAAATACTCGGCCGGTGTCAACGTCGCGAGGACGCCCCATGACTGGATGAGTTGTTGCTGAATCTTCGAGACGCGGGCGAGCATCTTGAACGAACGTTCGAGCTCCCCGTTCGTGATGGCCGTCGTGGCTGCTGTCAATTCATGCAAAATGAGTTTCATCCACAACTCGCTCGTCTGATGGATGATGATGAACAGCATCTCATCATGATGGTCAGAAAGGCGATGTTGACTTGATAAAATCGGGTCGAGCTGGAGATAGTCCCCGTACGACATGTCTTTTGAGAAATCTGTTTGAATCGATTTTTCTACTTTATGTTCTGTGCGTTCACTCATGACAGTTCCTCCCTTATGCGACCACTTCGCGGACGTTCTCGAACGCCTCATATTCTTTGTCGTCCATGATTTTCTTCAACGTCACGATCACGTCATATACGTCGGTAAACGTATTATATAGTGCGACCGGCGCGAGACGGATGATATTCGGTGCGCGGAAGTCAGGGATGATGTGATGTTTCTTCAACGCTTTACAGATGCGTGCCGCTTCGGGATGCTCGAGGCTCAAATGAGCGCCGCGCTGTCGTGTGTCAGTCGGGCTACCGATGAAGAATCCGTGAGGTGCGAGCATCTCTTCGATCAAATCCATCATATACGTCGTGAGCGCGAGTGATTTTTGACGAATCGCTTCCATCCCGACCTCGTTGAACATCTCAAGCGCGCCAAGTTGAGGAGCTAGGCTCATAACGTGTGGTGTTCCGATTTGGAACGCACCGGCATGTTCGGCCGGTGTCATCGTATGGTCCATATCGAACTGTTTATCTTTGCGCGAACCGAACCATCCGGCGAGTCCAGGTGTCGTGCCGAAGTGACGTTCATGAACGAATAAGCCCCCGACCGTTCCCGGACCCCCGTTCAAATGTTTATAGTTGCACCAGTATGCGAAGTCGACACCCCAGTCGTGGAAGTCATGAGGGATGGCGCCGACGGAGTGACAGGCATCGAAGCCGATCAAAATTCCACGCTCGTGTGCCGCCTTCGTTAGACGAGGCATATCTAAAATCTGACCACTGCGATAGAGGACGGTCGGCAATACGATCAGGGCAATCTCGTCGGTCATCGCGGCAATCAAGTCGTCTTCTACCAAGAAGCGCCCATCCGGACTGTCGACTTGAACGAGGTGCTCAGAAGGGTCGAGTCCACGCAATTCGAGCTGGCTCTTTAAAGCGTAAATGTCAGACGGGAACGTGAGGGCGTCTGCCAAAATCTTCGTGCGTTTGCCATCCGGTTTGAAGAACGATGCGACGAGTTGATGCAAGTTCACGGTCGTCGAACCAGTGACCATCACTTCTTCCGGCTTTCCACCGATGAGCGGCGCGTTCAGTGCGGCCAACTCTTCGGACAAGTTGAACCAAGGATGGCGACCTGACATCCAGCCGTCGATCCCGAGCTCTCTCCAGTCCGCAAGCGATTCAAGGAGTGTGCGCTCGGCTCGTTTCGATAAGAGACCGAGTGAATTCCCATCCATATAAATCCCGTGTTCCGGTAAATAAAATTCTTCCCGATACGATGCGAGCGGGTCTTGTTTGTCTAGTTGTTGTGCGTAAGCACGTGTGAAATCGTTCATCTCCCCATATTCCCCCTTTAAAGCTTGTACGTTGTCAAAATCGTAGCAATCGGACATAAGGAAGTCAACAAACAACGAGGGCAGGTAGACATCATACACATTGGTATTCCCTTCATCGTGTTTTACGCAGTTGAATCGGGAAAAGAACTAAGGAGGAGGGAACGATATGAAATTGATTGCGATTGATTTAGACGGGACGCTGTTATCGCGCACGGGCGTGATAACAAAGGCAAACCAGGAGGCGATTCGTCGTCGGCAAGAACAGGGTGATATCGTCACGATTTGTTCAGGACGTTCGATTCATGATATCGAGGAGCTGTTGAAGCGAAGTGACCTCGTCTGTCCGATTTTGTCAGGTAACGGAGCAATCGGGTTTTATGAGAACGAGCGAATTTACTATCATGCGATGGATCAAACGGTTGTAGACGAGCTATGGGAAATCGCGAACGCAGATGATGCGTACGTCGAATTTTATACGAATGCGGGAGTGAAAGTACTCCGTTCAGGGAGTGATTTATTAAAACGGGAACTCAATGAGGTGTTGCCACATGATCAATCGTTCACCCGTGAGTGGGCGGAACGTGAGATTGAAATCCAAAATGAGCAGTTCGGTCTGACATATATGGATTCGATGGCAGACATCGACTTTGAACGAGATGAAGTGTACAAGGTGTTTGTCTATTCGTTCGATCGCCGAAAGCTACACCGGTTGCGTAAAATCTATGAACCACGGAACGATATTTTGATTACGACTGCGGGGTGGACGAAAATTGAAATCGGACATCCTCATGCGAGTAAAGGCGCAGCCTTGAAACAGCTAGCTGAGCATTATCAGATTCCGATGCGTGATGTCGTCGCCATCGGAGACAATCTGAATGATGTGTCGATGTTCGAAGTGGCAGAAACAAGGATTGCGATGGGGAATGCTGTGGATCCGTTAAAAGATTTGAGCACGCATATTACAAAGGATGTAGAAGAGGACGGGGTCGCTTACGCGCTGACGCATTATGTATGAATTGGATTATGGAGAAATCGTGAACGAGGATTGAATCTCACTTAAAACGGATATTGTATACATGTAACCATTCACTTTCTGAAATGAGTCGGGGAACGGGGAGGCACTTTCGTCACCTGTCGCTTATGGATGAAAGGAATGGGCAAAGCCCACATGAACGTGAATCGTGTATTCCAAACGATGATGCGTCGGCCTCTGCTTGCCATACGAGCAAGCATACCAGACAGACTGTTTGTATACGGAATTCCACATGATCCGCGTCAGAAGTGGACATCATAGGTGCCAAGTCCTCTCGTGCCCATTCGATCAAAATGTCTATGAGTCACCTATTCAATTTCATGTTTTCGAATGAAAAACAATTGGTGAACCAATGGACGATGAACGGATTGGAATGATGCGTCACGTTGGCTTGGACATCTCTAGTCGAACCAAATCATGGATGGGACGGTCAATCGAGCAAGGGCTTGGTTGGATGAAAGTCCGGGGACTAGAGAATCAAGAAAAGCGCCGAGTGAGGGCGCTTTTCTTGTGGTATCCTATTGAGTGAATGCAACCGATGGAGGGATCATATGCCAAAGCTATATTGGTTTGGGACGTTCCTTAGTGGAGTGATTCTTTTGACAACGGGAACGATGGAAGGTCTTTACCGCATACTCCCAATTGGGTTGATGGCTATCGCGGTCATCGGCTATTTCATACAGATTCGATTCGAGCAAAAGAAGCGGCGCCCTTGATTGGGTGCCGCTTCTCTATATTAGGTTATAAAGATTCGAGCAAACGTGTCATCACGTCATCGATTTCTTTTTGCAATGCATCAACTTGTCGTTGTAACGCCATCAATTCATCAAGGTCATCCAATTCATTCATCCGTTGGAGCAGTGCCCGATGTTCTGTCTCTAATTGGGTCAGGTGAGTTTCCTCATCAACCGTAGATGGAGCGGGTTTCGTCTGCTTCAGCGATTTTGATCGTTTGATGTGTTCCGTTTTAGGTTCATCTTTCGATGCCTGTCCACGCTTGTCGAGGGCATAGGCGACGTTACCTTCGAAACGTGTCATCGTCCCGTCGAGCCAATACGTGATAGGGAACAGCTTATTCAAGAAGTAGCGGTCATGGGAAACCGTAACGACCGTTCCAGGGAAACGTTCGAGTGCCTCTTCAAGTGCCTCTCTCGATTCGATATCGAGGTGGTTCGTCGGCTCATCTAGGACAAGGACATTGATTTCTTCATGGACGAGGATGGCAAGCATGAGTCGCATCTTCTCCCCGCCGCTCAAATTCGTGACCGGTTTAAACACACTCGCGCCGTAAAACAGAAATTGAGCGAGAAGGTGTCTCGCTTTGCCTTCATCGACTGCAATCCGGTCCCGAAACGCCTCGATTAAGCGATGTGACTCATCGAACGTGATGTGTTGCGATAGATAGCCGATTTTGGCTTGGTCGGCTCGCCTTACGGTTCCGGCTTGCGGGATAACTTCACCGAGCAATATTTTCAAAAGCGAAGACTTTCCACTCCCGTTCGGTCCGACGATGGCGACGCGTTCCCCGTACCCTGTGTAGAAGTGCACGTCTTCAAATAGAGGACGATCATAGATAAGTGTCACGTCATTTACTTCGAAGACGTCGCGCCCGGTTCGCCCGTTCGTCGTGAACTGGATATTCGGTTGCTCGGCTTCGAGTTGTGGTCGCTTGATTCGTTCAATTCGTTCGAGAGCCTTTTCCATCGATTTGGCGCGACGATAGAACTTTTCATTCGGCGGATTGCCCTCGTTGGCCCATTGCCGCAACTGCCGGATCGTTTCCTTCATTTTTTTGATTTTCTTCTGTTGCTCCGTGTAAGCGTGAAACTGGTCAAGCAACTGTTTTTCTTTTTGGGCAACGAAGTCCGTATAATTCCCAGGATAACTCGTCAATTCTCCATCCTCGCACTCGACGATTCGTGTGGCGACCGCATCTAAGAAGACCCGGTCATGGGAGACGATGAGGAGCGCTGAATCGTAATCCTGTAAATAGGATTCGAGCCAAGTCATCGCTTCTAAATCTAGATGGTTCGTCGGTTCGTCCAAAATGAGTAGCTCTGGTTCCTGAAGGAGTGCTAAGGCGAGACCGATTTTTGTACGCTCGCCCCCGCTTAGCGTATCGAACGGTTGGTCCACGAATGAGGTCAATTTGAGTCCATCAATCATTGCGCTGATTTTTGACTCGTAGACATATCCACCCGCATGTTCGAATTGTTCTTGAATGGCACCGTATGATTCGAGAAGGCGTTCGAGCTGTTCGGACGTCGCCATCTCTTGCTCGAGGGAAGACATTTTTTCACTCAGGCGAGTCACTTCCTCAAAAGCAGTATAGAGGACGTCACGACCACTGCGTCCAGGGTAGTCAGGAAGCTGCACCAAATAGCCGATAGAGAGTCGTTGTCGGCGGTAAATCGTACCGGCGTCATGCTCTTCAGAGCCGACAAGGATTCGTAAAAGCGTCGTTTTGCCACTGCCGTTTCGGCCGACAAGACCGACTCGTTCGTTTTCGTTCATGAATAAATTCGCATCTGTGAGAACGGTGTGCCCACCGTATTGTTTTTGAATGTGTTGAAGATCGATCAACATAATAGGTTCCTCCTAAAGTTAGGGCCTATCAAAAAAACCGAGCACAAAGAAGCGCTCGGTTTAGAAAGAGAGAGGCGCTTTGTCGTATATTCAGCAATGTCTAAAAAAGGACAGACGGGTCCCTTGATTAAGCGACATCGTGAAAAATCGCACGCAAAATGTACAAATGTTCAGTTGTCCAATGCGTACGTCCGACAAATTTCACCTTTCTCCCTCCTTTCATTCATCTATATCTTGATTGTAAGCGTTTTTCTTACGACTGACAATGAAAATAAATGAAAATAAAGGAAATGGAAGCAAGGATGTCGTATATAGTCGCCATCGAGGAGGCGAAGAAATGAGGAAAGAATGGCTAGGAGCACTCAGTTTGACACTTGCGGCGAGTATATGGGGCGGGATGTATGTGGTCAGTAAATATGCGCTCGCATATATTGAACCGTTCACGTTCGTCTGGTTACGATACGCTGTTGCATTTATGGTCCTTTTCGTCGTTTGGTTTCGGTTTGGACGGGAATCGATTCGACGGGCGGATTGGAAGTGGATCGGACTCGTCGGCGTCATTGGATACGTCGCTTCGATTTCGTTTCAATTTATCGGAACGAAGCTATCGGATGCACATACCGGCTCCCTTGTGACCGCAGCGACACCAGCTTTCATGGTCTTATTTGCCCGAATCTTATTGAAAGAACGACTGACTCCTGTCAAGATTGGAGCGCTTGGGCTGGCAACGGTCGGTGTTCTCATCGTCGTCGGTTGGGAAGGGGAAGGGACGTATCGCTTAGGCAGTTTTATACTCGTATTAGCCGCCGTGACGTGGGCGCTCATGTCCATTTACGTCAAAATCGGAACACAGACCTTATCGACGTTGACACTGACGACGTTTGCGATTGGAGTTGCCTGGTTGTTGATGACCCCTTTGATGAGTATAGAGGTCATTCAAAACGGCTTTCCAGAATTGAATGGTGTCCTTTGGCTCAGTGTTCTCTATATCGGTGTCGTATCGACGGCAGGAGCGTTTTTCTTTTGGAACAAAGGACTTGAGTTGATGGATGCGAGTGTCGGGTCACTCTTTTTCTTCTTTCAACCCTTGGTTGGTGGGACGCTCGGGTGGCTCGTTTTGAACGAAACGCTCCATCTGAATTTCTTTATCGGTGCCGGTTGTATCATGACGGCGGTGACGTGGTCGACGTTTGCGGAACGAAGACAACAACTGCCCACTTCAGAACGAAATCTTTGACGACAAAACGGACGCCCTCATGTTTAGAGGGCGTCCGTTTTTGATTAAAAGCCACGATGCTCGAGTTTGTCTTGTTCGCGCTTCATTTCGAGTTCAAGACGCTGGATGGCAAGTTTCTCTTCTTCAATCTTCAAGCGACGTTCTTCGACACGCGCTTCTCTCGTTTTAATGATTGTATTGGCGCCGACCGATGAAACGACAATCACCATGACCATGATGTAGAAAAAGAAATCCATGTGTATCCCTCCTTTAGTTGATTAAGTTCGTGACCAGTCGTTGTGTCTCAAGTGCGGTACGACCGTCGGTTAAAATCGCTGTATCATCGATGAGTGCAGAAATGAAATGGTCAATCGCGCCCTGGAATCCTCGTTGCACGAGTGTCGTGTCCCATGAACCGAACGTTTCGACTTCATGTCGACCGTGCTTGAAACGATGTAGCGTGACCATCTCGTCGACGGCCAACCGTTCTCCGTCACGAACGATCGAGACGTGCTCGTGATTCACTCCGGCCGTGCGATGCATCGATGTCGTGTGCATTCCGTGCTCGTCTTGCCACACGTGGCGGGCAAATCGAAGCTCATGCTTGTCATTGATCTCGACTTGACCTGAGACGAGTGTGAGCTCGGTACCAGCGAGAAAACGTAACGTATCGACGACATGTAAGTAATCATCGAGTAAGGTGAAGGTTGCATCCTTTGGACCGACATCGTTCTCTCGATGCTTCACCACATCAATCATGTGGGTAGGGGACTCATGTTGTAGACGCATATACATCGGTGCAAAGCGTCGGTTGAACCCGACCATCAGCTTTCGACCAAGTCTTTCAGCTTGTTCAACGAGTTGCGCTGCTTCTTCTACCGTTGCGGCGAGGGGTTTATCAACGTAAACATCGACCCCGTGTTCTAGTAGATACGATACGATGTCATAATGGGTTTCAGTTGAACTATGTACGAACGCTGCATCGATAGATGAGGCGAGATCATTCAATGTGTCGAATGAGGTCATTCGGTATGTTTGACAAATCGTGTCTCGCTTAGATGTGTTCGGGGAAAAGGCGCCGACCACCTCGATTCGAGGATGAATCGAAAGGATGGGTAAATACGCTTTTTGAGCGATATTTCCAAGTCCGACAATACCGATTTTTGGTTTTTGCATCCCATTCACTCCTTTGGTTCATCATAACAAAAAACCGGACAACGAATGTGTCCGGTTCAAGAATTAAAGACTAGCACTTAAGACGATTTCACCTTGTGGCGTCTCATTTCCGCGATTCGGTTCTTTTGTGACGGCGACGGTATCCCAGTCGACGTCGACTTCATCCGAGTCGAGTGTGTAGATGACCGTCCCGTTCCCTTTATCATCGGTGACGAAAGCGCCGGTCGGAATCGGGGCACCATCTTTTAAGAGCCATACTTGATACACCTCATTGGCATCGAGTGAGGCTAGGCCGTTCGTTTGGACGATCAGTTGTGTCGTTCCGTCCTGCTCTGCAAGATAAGCGGTTCCTTCAGACTCACCTTCAAGTGGGATTGATTCGGTCAGTGTGATGCCAGGTGAATCGGGTTGATTGGTGAGCAGATACCCGTTTCCAATCAAAGAGAGTAGGAGCGCCGCTGCTAAAGCGACCATTCCCCAGACCGGTACGTTCCGTTTCTTCTTCTGTTTAAACGGTGTCGCCGGTGGAACTGATGTAGAAGTGTCGGTTGTTGTGACGGGTTCATTGTCTTCTTCTTCGAATACACGATCGAGGACACGCGCTTTCATGCCTCGGGGTGGCTCAGTCGGAGTAGACAAGAACGCGACGCCACCGACAAGAGCTTCAAGTTGTTCGAGCTCTTCTTGACAGTCCTTACACGTTGCCAGATGTTGTTCAAATTTCATTCGCTCTTCTTCCGTTAAATGTTGGTTGAAGTAGTCAATCAATTGGTCGCATGCGTTCATTGTTCTACCTCCTTTCCGATGAATTCATGGGATAACTGTTTCCTCAGTTGCCTCAGCGCCAGTCGAATCCTTCCTTTTACCGTTCCGAGCGGGATGCCACATGCATCAGCAATTTTTTGCTGGCTCAGTCCTTGGAAATACATGAGTCGGACGACCTGCTGCTGTTCGGCAGGTAATGTGGCCATGGCTGTCTCGATTTGAGCACGCTCTTCTTGCCACTCGACTTCTTTCTCAACGGACGGTGACTCGGAAGGAATGGCCTCAGCGTAAGATTCGTCTAGTTGTAGATCCGGTTTACGCTTCCGAATTAAGTCGATGGCTACGTGCCGACTCATCGTGAAGAGCCAAGAACGAAACTTTCCTTTTGCCTCATCGTAAACGCCTCCGCCACGCCAAAGTTTGATGAATACTTCTTGCATGGCTTCTTCCGCCAAATCACGATCTTTTGTCAGTTGTAGGACGAATGCGTATAAAATGCGTTCGTATCGATCATACAATATTTCGAGCGCCTCTTTGTCCTTTTGCCTGACACGCTCATATAACTCTAAGTCAGTCATAACATACTCCTTTGCGCAGAAGGGATGTCCCTTGTATTGATCTAACGTATAAAATCGAAAAATGGATGCCTATTTTGTGTGACTATTTATTGAACATGTCACTGCTTGATCCGGAAGCTTCGAATAAATGAATAATCTTAATTTCTCTGAAAGAAGGTAGGTGATGACACTTAGCCCAATCGTCGTCATCAGCATCAATCCGATTGCGGTTAAGGGAGCGCTCACCGTCGCCCAAAAGAAGTATGTGCGAATGCCAAAAAGAAAAGAAAAGACAATAAAAAATCCGGTAATCAAGCTACTCATTTGGCAATAAGCTCGAGAGATTCGTGAAATCATAAGATGCCTCCTTTGTTTCATTGTACTATAGGAGGAAGAGAAAACGATAAGGAGACGAGATCATGAAGCGATTTACGAATGAGGGACACATCCTCATATGTTTTGATTTTGATGAGACCTACTTTCCTCATGCCTGTACACCGGAACAATTGGCATCCGTTCGTCGGCTCGAAGATTTTTTGGAACAATATTCCCATCGATTGTCAACGATGTGGGTGACAGGTAGTTCACTCGAATCGCTACAGGCAAAAGTTGAGCAGGCAAACCTTCGCTTTTGGCCACACCGTATCGCTTCAAGTTTAGGTACGGAATTGTATCGGATTGACCTAGACGGAACGTTTTCCTTAGAAAAACCGTATCAAGCGTCATTCCCAAGTGACTTTGTATCTCGTGTGGAACGTGTTGCGTCACAGATTGGACAGATGCAGGTTGAACTAGAGGCGCAACCGGATTTTGGGACGAGTCCTTGGATCCGGAGTTATTACCTCCGTGACCAAATCGGGTCTTGGAGTGAAACATTTCGCATGCTAGCTGATCAAGAAGGGATTGCCGTCAATATCAGCCGATGCAATCCGAAGGCAGGTGATCCGATGGATGCATGGGATATTGATTTTTACCCGCTCCATGCCGGGAAAGAATCCAGTGTTCGATATGTATGCGCCACTGCTTCCTTTTCACGCAAAGATGCGTATGCGTTCGGCGACAGTGGGAATGACCTTGGGATGTTAGCGCATGTTGGAAAAGGTTATTTAGTGGGCAATGCGACTGAACAGGCAAAACAGATGTATCCGGAGATGACAACAAAACCTTATGCAGAAGGGATTTTAGAAGTATTGGAATCTGATTTGTCCTCTTTCATATAGTGCATGATTTCCTCTAAAGAACGGATGAGGGTCGCACGAATCGTTTCGGAATGTGGATTGAAGTCGAGACGTTGTTGCCAAATCCGACAAAATAAATCGGTCATGGCCGCCTCTGCAGTTGTAGGATGGTTATTCAAATGAAGCGCATATCGATAAAGTAAACTTTCATAGCGCGCGTATAAATGTTCTAAGGCTTGGCGATTTTTAAGACGGATTTGATTGACCAGGCGTTCATCGAGTGTAGGAAGCATATGCAACTCCTTTCGTATGGAATGAAGGTTTCAACGATAAAAGAATCAGGAACTTTACTCAGATAAAGCATCCTCTCTGTTCTTTCACTCATTTGCTCCCGTTCAAACCAATGAATATGAAGAATAGCGGTCGAATATGCATACCCTACAACGATTCAAAACGTGTGATAACAATTCGGGCAAGTCTGTGCATCTCCCGGCGCGCGTTTAAATGATGTTTTACACTTCGGACAAGTGACAGTTTCACTCTGTTGATTGAACAGACTGCCACGATTGAATAAAATGTTGCGAAGGTTTGGTAACGCCAGTGCAGCGAAAATCATGGCCCCAAATAAAAAGGCAGCCAAGATCAGTAACAATACATAAGTCATCGTTTTTTTCCTCTCTCATTTGATTTCCTTCATCATAATCGAAATTTGAATCAGCGAACAGCTTATCAATAGAAATGAGAACAAATGTTCTGTATACTTATAATAAATAAAAGGAGGGAAAAACAGGATGAGAGAAGAATTGTTACGATGGATGCGTTCGGGTCTGGTCACAGAAATGGTATATGTGGATCGACATGGAGTGTTTTCAAAAAGACGGGTCAAGTTGCTCAAAGTGCGGGGAGAACATGTCTTAGCGTGGGATTTGAACAAACAAGCGAAACGAACGTTTCGAATCGAACAAGTACTCGCCTGTCTTCCCATCAACGAACGACTTAGAAAACGGAAGGCGGAGATTGGATGATTGCCTTACCGAAATTAGCTGCGCCAGCTAAAAGAGCCTTAGTTGCCAAAGAAGTCGAATCCTTACATGACTTGTGTCCCTATACACGCCGTGAGGTTGCGAGTTGGCATGGTATTGGACCGAATGCCCTTCGCGTCCTTGAGCTAGAGCTAATAAAACATCACTTAGCATTTAAGGAAGAGGAACCTAGTACGTGAATGAAACGTCTAGGTTTTTTTTGTGAAGTGATTGCTTTCCTTTGAAAACGGGAAGTAATATATTTGTCATCTCAATTGCCGTTAAAATCTAGTAACATGACGATAAGGTTTTATGAACCTAGCGACACCCATGAGAAAGGACGTACACAGCATGAGAACGAAACGTTTATCCGCCATTTTAAAAAATGAGATGGATGACATCTTTGATCCATGGGTGACCGGAGTCGAAACGGACTCTAGGAAGGTCAGTTCAGGGAATGTCTTTATTTGCATTCGCGGCTATACGGTTGACGGTCATAAGTTCGCAGAAGACGCCGTCGCCAACGGTGCGAGTGCGGTCATCTCAGAATATCCACTCGATCTCGATGTACCGAATGTGGTTGTTGCCGATACGAAACAGACGGCAGGAGCGGTTGCGAGTGTATTTTATGATCACCCCTCTCATCGGATGCGTATATACGGTGTGACAGGAACGAATGGAAAAACTACGACAGCGACATTGACTTATGACTTGTTGCGTCTTTCAGGACGTCGTGCCGGAATCGTTAGTACGATTGGTGCGCGTTTTCATAATCAAACGGTTGAGACAGCCAATACGACACCAGAAGCCGTCGTCTTACATCGCATCTTAGCAGAAATGGTTGATGCAGGCGTCACGGATTGCGTACTTGAAGTATCATCGCATGCCTTGATGGAAGGTCGCGTAGCGGGCATCCACTTTCATGCGGCCGCGTTTACGAATTTGACGCATGATCATTTGGACTACCATCGTTCGATGGATGAGTATGCCCGGGCAAAAGCGCGATTGTTTGAACAGGTGGAAGTGACGAACGGTGAGGCGATTGTGTTAAATGCGGAAGATCCGGCTAGTCATGTCATGGCTGAGTTTGCGCCGACACGTCAAGCCATTATGTATAGTACAAAAGAGGAAATCGAAGCCGACATCCAAGTGATTTGGCGTGAAGAGACGGTACTCGTCAGGATGAAGGAGTTCAAGCTCGAAGTGCCCGTTCGGTTCATGGGGGCGTTCAATGCGGCGAACTTAGCAGCGGCAATCGGACTTGTGTCGACTTCCGATATGGCGCTACGGACCATTGTTTCAAATGTTCCAGGACTCACCTTGCCAAAAGGGCGGTTGGAGCGTTTAGCTACAGAGGATGCTGAGATTTATATCGACTATGCCCACACACCAGACGGGCTAGAGAAATGTTTGTCTACATTGCAACAAGATAACCGTGCACTTGTCGTCGTGTTAAGTGCGGCAGGAGACCGTGATCCTACGAAACGTCAAGATATGGGACGTATCGCAAGTCGCTATTCGAATGAGGTGATTGTCACCGTACATGATGTCCGCATGGAAGACCCAAAACAAATCATTCGTGATTTAGTAAAAGGTATCCAACCGGATGTGAAGTATGTGACGTTTGAAGCAAGGGAAGAGGCCCTTCGACATGCGGCCACGCAAGCGTTAGAAGGAAAGCGTGTCGTGGTTGTCGGAAAAGGACATGACCACATTGAACGAATCGGTCGACAGTCGATTCCATTTAATGAATCAAACATTTTATTGGAAGAATTGAAAAAACGAAAAGGCCAAGAGCCCGCCGTTTAACAAAACGATGACGTTTGTCATCGTTTTTTAATGTGTGAAGAATGTGAAGGAAGGTAATACCTAGTAATGTAGTAGAATTGAAGGAGGAGAATAGACATGTCAGTTTTGTACAAAGAATTTACAAATGATGAAGAAGTCGTCACCGCCGTTCAATCGATGAAAACAAATGGGATTGATGAATCCAACATCTACGTCATCACACATGACGATGATCGGAGTAAACGTGTCGCGGATAATGCCGATGCGAACACCGTCTCGGCAAGTGACGTCGGTTTGGGGACAGCCGCCAAAAATGTGTTCCGCAAAAAAGGAGACGAACTGCGAGCCGATTTTCAAGAGCTCGGCTTCACAAAAGAAGAATCAGAGCGTCTCGAAGAGAAGTTAGATCAAGGCAAAGTACTCGTCGTCGTGAAAGACGCACCTGCCGGATTCACTATCTGATTCCACACCATGGAGAATAGAGAGGAAAGAGGCTGAATCGTGAATGATTCAGCCTCTTTTGATGGACTTAGCGAAGACGGACGACGGTGCGACCACTCAATTCACCACGCATCATCGCTTCGGCGTGGCGAGGGACGTCGTGTAACGGAATCTCATGGATCATCTCATTGAGAACTTTCGGGTCGATGAGTTCTTCGAGACGTTCCCATGCGTTCGTACGACGAACCATGGGTTGCATGACCGAATCGATGCCGATGAGCTTCACGCCGCGTAAAATAAACGGATAGACGCTCGTTGGCAACTCTGCGCCTCCGACGAGACCGCATGCGGCGACAGCACCTTCATATCGTATCTGGCTCAAGATGTTGGCGAGTGTATTTCCACCGACCGAATCGATAGCGGCATCGAAACGTTGCTTGGCGAGGGGATGGGCAGGGCCTTCTAATTCGCTTCGATCGATGATCGTCTCGACACCGAGTGAGCGTAAGTATGGTGAATCTGTTTTGCCGGTGGAGGCGACGACATGGTAGCCGAGACGACGAAGCAACGTAATCGCGAAGCTTCCGACACCACCTGTCGCGCCTGTGACAAGTACTTCTTCACCCGGACGCACACCTGCGTGTTCGAGTGCATCAACGGAAAGCATGGCGGTAAGTCCTGGTGTTCCGATGGCGATTGCATCTCGCATGCTCATTCCTTTCGGTAACTTCACGAGCCATTTCCCCGGTACTTGCGCATACTGGCTAAATCCACCGAAGTGCCGTTCCCCAATCCCGAAACCAGTGGCGATTACCTCGTCGCCAACTTTGATGTCGAGGTGGTCTGATTCGACGACAGTTCCAACGAATTCGCATCCCGGAATGAACGGATAGCGATTGACGATTTTACCAGAAGTCGTTAATCCGAGCGCGTCTTTATAGTTCAACGCAGAGTAGTGAACTTCCACTAACACATTTCCGTCCTCTTCTTTCGGAAGGACATCGGCTTGTACTTCTTTTACTTCGGCATGAAGGCGTTCCTCGTGCTGGTCGAGCACGAGTGCTTGGAATGATTCATTCATCTGCTTAACCTCTTTTCCTATGGATGTCTTCACTCTAACAGTCTTTCCCTCACAAAATGAAATATATGCACGAATCTTTAGGGGGAAACGGGTAGAGAGTGGTACAATAGAGGGGATTCAAATTGCGTAAGGAGGAATGTAGTATGCGGCACGATGACTATGAGTTTGACGATGTAGAAGTAGAAGAAGGCGAATTGTTCAACGTATACGATATTCTCCCACCGGACGGGACGATCCTGGAGATGGCGACAGCTGAGGAAATGGTTCGAGCGGCCGAATTAGAAGCGAAGCATCATGCGCTTCAACGGCTCCAAGATTCAAACTTCCAGTTAACAGGCGTGTCGTTCAAAGAACTTCTGACAGAATTTGAACAGTATGAGCAAGAGTCAATGGAGTTCTGGACAGGTGTCTATAACCGGTTACGCATTCCTTGGGCGTGGACGATTCGAATCGATGTGGCCAATGGTCCGATTCATGTCGTGAACGATCGCGATATCTTTATTGATGAAGACGACTTCGAAGAATACGATGTTGATGATCTATTAGAGGAATACGAAGAAGATTGAATCAAAAACGTCTTTCCCTCATTCAGATGGGAGAGACGTTTTTTTGTCGTGGAGCAGGTCGTGACGAATCCGACTGAGTTCAGTCGCTCCAAATAATAAGCCGACACTACATAAAATTGAGACACCACTCACCATCGCCCCGACGACGGCGGTATCTCCAATCATTGTGAATGACATGGTGAGGCTGAACAGTCCAAATAGCAGTAATCCTCCAGCAATGGTTTTCATAAAATTCACCCTTTCACGTATCTATGCATGTAGTGTAGACGGTTTGACGAGAGAAGGGTGTTTCTTTTTTTGACCTGGTAAATTATTTAATCAAGTCGTAAATCGAATAGGTCTTGCCATTTTCTAGGGGGCGGTCAATTAACTGTTCAGCAAATACACGAGCAACCGTTTCAGGAGAGCGGAGTCGTCCTTCTGTTTCGTATGAACGGAATTGTTCAAGGTCAGCGAACGCCTCTTTCGAAGAAGAACGAATCTCCGCCTGCATCGACGTATCCATCACACCTGGATTGAATAGAGCTGCACGATGTGAGGTTCCTTCTAGCTCTAGTGCAAGTGTCTCTGTGAAATGATCGAGTCCTGCTTTCGTGCCACAATATGCGCTCCAACCTGAGATCGGACGCTTAGCAGCGCCAGAGGTCACATGAATCAAATCGGTCGGCTTGTTGAAAGCGAGGACCGCATTCGCCAATAGCATCGGCGCAAGCAGGTTGGCGTGGACATGAGCGGTCACTTTCTCACCATCTAATTGTCCGACACGATGAATCGGTTCAATCCATGCTGCATTTTGAACGAGCAAAACCGAATCAGCCCGCTCTAGAAACGGTGTGATCTCCCGAATGACTGCATCAATCCCCGAAACGTTTGATAGGTCGACTGATCGTTGCTGATACGTAACGTCTTCCGCCTGTGAGCGAGAGAGCCCGACCACCTCGTAATCTCTAGCTTGTAGTTCCTGAGCGATGGAACGGCCGAGACCACGCGATGCGCCTGTGATGAGAGCAAGTTTCATATACATTCCTCCTATTCGTGAATCGTTTTCCGAAAACCGTAGAACGGACGAAACCGTAATTTCTCGTAATATGTGTGGGAATTTTGACTTGCGAGCATCTCAAGCCGTGTGTCTGGATAAAGTGTATGGACGTGTTGGAGTAACTGTTCGCCAAGACCACGTCTACGATATGTAGAAGCGACCAACAGTTCACAAACATACAAACTGACTGTCGTATCAGTCAATCCGCGCAAATAAGCGACAATCTTTCCATTTTCAGACTCCATCACATAGGTGACGTTTGATTGACGCCATGCCTCACGGGTCAACGCGTCACGTTCTACCAATTGGCTCCAACCTTCATCGCGATTAAGTTGTTGAATCGAGTCAAAGTCTGATTCCATATAAGTACGAATGTTCATTCAATCCGTTCTCCAATCTGCATTTCAATCTGTTTCATGACGTCGAACGCCCCATCTGATTGATTTGAACAAATGACCGAGATGGTATCGATTTCTGGATAGTAACCAGAATGGAAACTGACACCAGGGTCATAGCCCATCACGTGATATTTATAGACATCTCCCGATGCGTGATGTTGAATCCAAAGTCCGTATCCATAACTCCCGCCGCGGTCATTAACCGTCACGTGTGGTGTCAAAAGAAGCGACGTAGAAGCGGTATCAAGAAGCTGATGTGAAAACAGCGATTTCCAAAATTTAGTCATGTCTTGAGCGGTCACATACGCGCCACCATCTGCTCCTCCTTTGATTGGAATCGCATATTGGTTTGTACGCCATGTGCCGTCCGAGTGGTCAATATAACCGAGTGCTGTTCTAGAAGGCAAGGCATCGAGTGAAAAGTATCCAGAATCAATCATACCAGCAGGATGAAAAATCGATTGTTCGACATAGTCGGTGAAAGATTGCCCGGTCACATCTTCTACAATCAACCCTAACAGAATATATCCTGCATTATTGTAGGAGAATCGAGAACCCGGTTCGTCTTTCATAGATTTTTGTTGAAACAACGGTAAAAAATCACGTAACTGTTGAAGCCGATACATCGGGATATCACGCCATAGCGCTTCAAAGTCATCAGAGACGGATTCATCAAAATAGTCAGGGATTCCTGATGTGTGCGTCAACAACTGATGTACGGTGACGTTTGGTGACAGATGAGGTAAGGCAAATGTTTGAAATGAGTCAAGCGAGGTGGAAAAGGATAGTTTCCCTTGCTCGACTAACTGGCAAATCGCGATTGCTGTAAACAGTTTGCAACCGGACGCGATCCCGAACCGTGTCGTCACGTCATGTTGAATCTGTTCTGAGCGATTCGCATAGCCGTAAGACTGGTGGATTGATCCGTTTCGATTGGTGAGCAAATAGACACCCGAAAATGTCTCGTCAATCGATGGATGTGTGAAATGTGGCATGAGAAACCTCCATGTATTGAGTGATTCAATAAGTCGACTATATCATGTCCATCACAATCTCTCTAAAATTTACTCAATTTTCAAAAAAACATTTACCAAATAACAGGAATTGAGACAGGTGTCTGACCTCGAACGTGGTACGATATGGGCGAACAGAGAGGAAGTGGATTCAATGACGTTATTCTTCTGGGGGGTACTCGTTGGATTTTTGATTGCCTTGTGGTTATCCAAACGTCCACAGCCACATGCACAGTCTCTTTCGTTTATGCATTTCGGGAATCAAACGAAAGATGTCATTTATATTTTTGAAACGAAACCGACTTGGCGTTTCCGATACATCAGTCCTTCTTTAGACTTATATCTCGGAGAAGGAACGGTGATGCGAAGTTATTCAGATGCACAAGATTGTTTTCGGAGAATCCATCCGGATGATCGACGTCTCCTGCTCGATAAAGTGGCGGGACGCGTCAACTATGAAGAAGCGATTCTTCAGCGATGGCGCACGAATGACGGCACTTATGTATGGTTCGAGGAATACACCACGCCGATCTATCAGAATGATGAAATCGTAGCGGTTCAAGGTGTGATTCGGAACATCGAAGCAGCCATGACCGAGCGTGAACGTCTCATGTATGAAAGTCGCCACGATAGCTTGACCGGTGTCTTCAATCGTCGGGCGTTTGAAGACACGATTGCTCAAGCAAGAAATGCGTGTGACGTCGGAATCATCGTGCTGGATGTGAACGATTTGAAAGTCGTGAATGACGAAGAAGGGCATTCAGCTGGTGACTGTTTATTGAAACGAGTCGGTACAATCCTTCAAGACATCGAATCATCCGTCTATCGTTTAGGAGGAGATGAGTTCGTCTTGTTTCTAGAAATGATGCCTAAAGACGCATGTGAACGAATGGTTCGTCAAATTGAAGCGGCTTGTCTACAAGAAGGGATTTCCGTTGCCATCGGGTTGGCATGGGCATCTTGTCCGGAAACGATTGAGGCGCTTTGGCAACGTGCGGACGATGTCATGTATGAACGAAAGCGACAACAAAAAATAGACCTCCTTGACGCGTAAGTTCAAGGAGGTCTATTGGTTTAGCTGCTTACTTCTTCTACGTCAGACGAGTCTTCACCTAAATTGTTTAGATAGCGTTCATAACGAGAAATGCCGTAGCGATAAGATGCCCACATGAGCACGGACGTGACGACGACAAGTCCCGTTGTCACTGGAACAAACCATTTGGAGACGATGCCGTTCGCATAAGCGAGTCCGATCGGTGAGAAGACAAGGTAAACGAAAATCATCGAAGCGACGAGCAAAATCGATGTCGAAAGGGCATGCCGCCACGGTTTGACTCGTCCGAGTTCGATTTGAATCGGATTTGCTTGCAGCATCGGTCGTACACGCGCAAATACGAGCATGATTCCCGTTTCGATGACGAAGAGGATTCCGTAAATATGGATAAAGTTGATGCCGATTTCGACGTCGAACCATTGTTTCGTTCCCCACACGAGGAAATAGTAGGCGATGACGTGGAAAAAGACGACGGTCTTCGCGGCGATTGGCGGCACACGTTTAACAAGCATCCCGATTAAAACGATGACGAGAATCGGGATGTTGAAGAAACCGGTGAAGCGACGAATCAAGTCCCACAAGCCATCTGGCGCATACATAAGATTCGGGGCGACAAAGAACGAGACGAGTGCAACGAACGTCCCGAACCATTTGCTGACGCGAATCAAATCTTGGTCAGAAGCATCCGGTTTAAACTTCGGTTTGTAAATGTCGAGTACGAAGAGCGTCGCGATACTATTCAAGAGCGAGTTGAACGAGCTGAATACGGCACCGAGCAAGACGGCGAGGAAAAAGCCCATGAGCCACATCGGTAACAGCTCGGCAATCAAACTCGGATAAGCGAGGTCTGCCTTCTCGACGTTCGACCCGTACAAGTGAAACGCGATGACGCCAGGTAACAACATGAAGATTGGAACGAGTAATTTCAAGTAGCCGGTAAAGAGAACGCCTTTTTGTCCTTCCGCTAAGTTTTTTGCACCGAGGGCCCGTTGAATCACGTATTGATTCAGTGCCCAATAGAACAAGTTCGCAAAAATCATTCCGGTGAAAATGGAGAGAAACGGGACCGAGTCGTTAGCGGAACCGATGGCGTTCAACTTTTCGGGATTCGTCGTCGCAATCGTCTTCATCCCGTCCAATAAATTCCCGTCCCCTAGTGCGAGAAAGCCTAGTGTCGGAACGAGGAATCCAATAATGATGAGTCCGATCCCGTTCAACGTGTCCGATACGGCAACGGCACGAAGACCTCCGAAGATGGCATAAATCGCCCCGATAATCCCAATGAACCAAACGACGAGCCAAAGGGACTGCTCAAAGCTAATGCCGAGAAGGGCCGGCACATCGAACAGTTGCAGGACGGCTAATCCACCTGAGTACAGCATAGATGGAATCGTGACGCACATATAGCCGAGTAGAAATAACAGGACGGTCAATCGACGAACGTCCTCGTCATAGCGTTGACTTAAAAATTCAGGAATAGTCGAAATCCCGATGCCAAGAAAGCGTGGCAACAAAAAGAGCGCCATGATGATGGCGGCGATACCGGCCGTCACTTCCCAAGCCATGGCCGACATGTTGCCGGCGAACGATTGGCCATTCAAGCCAATCAATTGTTCCGCTGACAAGTTGGTCAACAGGAGCGATCCCGCGATGAAGACGCCTGTTAGACCGCGACCGGCCAAGAAGTAATCGTCGGCGCTTTCGACTTTTCCTTTCGTCATGCGATACGAGACGTAAGCGACGAGCGCCATGAACAGGGCACCGGTCACGAGTATGTAGAGTACTTGTTGAAATGTCATGAAATCCCCTCATTCCTTACTTATGTTTTATATGTATTTGTAGGAAATACCCTAAATTATAAGAAGGTAGTCCTATTGTTTTGATCGAATCATACAGAAACCATGAACGTGGGGACGATTGCGTACTTGTCGTACGAGAGTAGAAAATCGATGAGGATGGATGGACCGATGGGAGGGACCTCGTGAAGAAGTGGATGATTGGAATGTTATCTGTTGTAGTGATAGCAGGTTATATCATGTTTAGCGAAATGCTGAAAGAAGAAAACACGAGTGATTTGGCTGTGACCGAAAGCTTCCGACACATAGACGATTTAGCTACAAGCTCGCCGATTGTCATCGTCGGCAAAGTGAGAAGTGCTCCTAAACCGTTTACACATCAATCGGTCACATTCTTTGAATCACACATTCAAGTGCAGCGTGTCTATCGAGACGTGAATGGTCAACTGAAGTCAGCCGATACGATCACCCTTTTACAAAATGATATGGAAGAAGACCCGCTCGTCAAACGAGACGAGACCGTTTTGCTGTATTTACAAAGATATGAAGGACCCGTGATGGAGAATGCATATCGGATTGTCGGTCTACAACTGGGACATTTCAAAGTGAATCGGACAGGGACACTGACTTCGGTAGGAAAACCTAACCTTTATCAAGAAAGCGGGCTCAGTGCTGACTTGAGCAAACTAGAGACATCATTGAAAGACAATCCTTATGTGGAAGAAAGAAACGAAGTGATGACGGATGAGGAAATCGAGGCTTTCAATGAAAATGAAGAGCGTTTGTTAGAGGAATCTCAACAACATAGCGAGTAAAAGCGGTGCTGACAAAATCAGCACCGCTTTTTATAATCGAATGTTCTTTCGAATGTCAAAAAAACTGAAGCATAGACGTCGCAACCGTGAAGTAGATGATGAGCCCTAGGTTGTCCATCAATGTCGTGATGAACGGTCCGGAAGCGACAGCCGGGTCTAACTTCAGGCGATTGATGAGAAGCGGGACAACCGTGCCGATCATTGTGGCGACACTGAGTGCGGCAAAGATGGAAACTCCGACAATGAAACCGATCAGCATGTTGTCATACAGCAGCGTGATGACGCCAAAGATGACAATCATACACGCAATCCCTAAGATGATGCCGGTTCCGAGTTCGCGTCGAATCATCTTCATAACGTTCTTTCGATTGATGGTCCCGAGTGCAATTGAGCGCACAGCGACGACGAGTGATTGCGTGGCTGCGTTCCCGGCAGAGCCCATGACAAGTGGCATGAAGACAGCGAGAAGCACAATCGTTTCGAGGGTGTCTTCGAAACCGCCAATCGTCGAAGCTGTAATCATGCCGAGAAACATGAGGCTGACAATCCAAGGGGCACGTTTTTTCGCTGCTTCAAGCGGACTCATGTTGATATCAGACGAACCTTTCGTCGCGGAGAGTTCTTCAAAGTCTTCTGTCGTTTCGCGCTCGATGACATCTAATATATCATCGACCGTGATGATGCCAAGTAGCTTTTGCTGATCATCGATAACGGGAAGGGCCAACAAATCGTACTTCTGGACAATCCTGGCCAAGTCTTCCTGGTCGGTCATGACGTTTGCCGAAATGACGCGGAACCCCATGATGTCTTCAATTTTCGCCTCGAGCGGTGCGACAATTAAATCACGTAAGGAGACAACACCAACCAGTTGGTGCGCTTGGTCGACCACATATAAGTAATAAATCGTTTCGGCATCTGGTCCGAGTTCACGCAACTCTTCAAGGGTCAGTCCAACCGTCTTATCAGCTTGAAGGACGACAAACTCAGTTGTCATGAGCGATCCGGCCGTTTCTTCCGGATACTGCATCAAATCTTTGACTTCTTGTTCCTCAATATCATCCATCTGCTCGAATAGCGTGTCCATGAACGCATCGGGTAGTTCCCGCATCAAGTCGGCCGCGTTGTCCGAATACATTTCATTCAAGATTCGGACGGCATACGACTGAGGTGTTTCTTGGATAAATGTACATTGTTCCTCTAACGTCAGCTTTTCAAATAGATCGGTGAATACCTCAGGGGAGATGGTTCGATACACGAACGACCGCTCATGTTGATTTAGTTCGATAAAATGATCCGCCTGTTCACCCGGGTGAAGGGAGAGAAAGAGATCTTGAAAATCGACCGGGTCTCCCTTTTGAATCAATGTACGAAGCGCTGCTTCATGTTCGTTGTATTCCGTTTCTTCAATTTTCATATGCTCACATCCTGATCTCTCACGTTTTCAATTTCATTTACGGTGAATAAAAAAAGTTTTCTACATTTTTTAGGGCGATACTATACATCAGCCATACATCTTATTTCCCTTTGCCATCGTCCTGATTTCTAGAGTATTGTTTGTTCATTCACATGAGTGAACATTTATTCATATCAATGCGGAATCGGCAACAGGTGAACTGTCGGATTAGACATTCGCAAATTTGGTAAAGTGATAAGGTAAGGGTAGTCACACACCCGAATCACAAGGAGGAAGCGAGATGATCTCAATGACGAATCAACCGATTTCACAAGATACGACGCTGAAACATCCGATTCATGTGTATTCAGAAATTGGAGAATTAAAAACGGTATTACTGAAGCGACCGGGTCGGGAGTTAGAGAACCTTACTCCAGAATATTTAGAGCGCCTCTTGTTCGATGATATTCCCCATTTGCCGGTCATTCAAAAAGAGCACGATTATTTTGCGAGTGCGCTTCAAAATCGTGGTGTGGAAGTCCTTTACCTCGAAAAACTAATGGCCGAAACGTTATCACTCCCTGGTGTGCGCGAAAAGTTTGTCGCGGATATCTTATCGGAGTCCAAATCAAATATCAACGGTTCTTACGAAACATTAAAAGAGTATTTACTCGATTTTGATAACGAAATGTTGATAGAGACGGTGATGGCCGGTATCCGGAAATCGGAGATCAAGCCAGAAAAACGCCGACATCTGCATGAAATGATTGAAGACACGTACCCCTTCTTTTTGGATCCAATGCCAAACCTCTACTTTACACGAGACCCGGCCGCTGCAATCGGTCACGGACTCTCCATCAACCGCATGAAAGAACCGGCACGTCGCCGTGAATCGCTCTTCACGCAATACATTATGCGCTATCACCCACGCTTTGCGAAACATGATGTTCCCATCTGGTCGGACCGTGATTATCGGTTTGCGATGGAAGGGGGAGACGAACTCGTCTTGTCGAAAGAAGTCGTCGCCATCGGCATCTCGGAACGGACGACCGCGCAAGGCATCGAGCGTGTCGCCCTCAACCTACTCAAGCATGGAGACAGCTTCAAAAAAGTCATCGCCATCGAAATTCCAAAATCACGCGCCTTCATGCATCTTGATACCGTCTTCACGATGGTCGATCATGATAAATTCACCATCCATCCGTTCATTCAAGGACCGGAAGGGAAGATGAACATTTTCGAGCTCACGTTAAACGCGGAAGGTGAACTTCAGATTGCCCAGCACTCGGATTTGTTGAAGGTGTTAAAAGACGTCCTCGGCTTACAAGAGGCGACGTTGATTCCTTGTGGTGGTGGCGATCCAATTGCGGCAGCCCGAGAACAATGGAATGATGGATCGAACACGCTCGCCATCGCGCCGGGTGTCGTGGTCACGTATGACCGAAACTATGTCTCGAATGAGTTACTTCGTAAAGAAGGCGTCGAAGTGATTGAAATCATGTCGAGTGAACTATCACGCGGACGTGGGGGTCCACGTTGCATGAGCTGTCCGATTATCCGACAAGACATCTAAATGTGATAAGGAGGAAGCAGTATGTCTACAACGTTCAATTTTGATTTGAAAGGTCGTCATTTTTTATCGCTAAACGAGTTTTCGGGTGAAGAAATCAACTACTTGATCGATTTGTCTGCTGCATTCAAACGTCAGAAAAAACAAGGTGTTCCACATCGGATTTGTGAAGGTAAAAACATTGCCTTGCTCTTTGAAAAACCATCGACGCGGACGCGTTGTGCGTTCACGGTCGCTGCCATCGATTTAGGGATGCATCCCGAATATTTAGGCAAAAATGACATCCAGTTCGGGAAGAAAGAATCGGTGCGCGATACCGCGATCGTCCTTGGACGCATGTTTGACGGCATTCAGTTCCGTGGCTTCGCCCACGAGACGGTCGAAGGTCTTGCGAAAGACGCAGGCGTACCGGTATGGAACGGCTTGACCGACTTGTATCACCCGACCCAAATCTTGGCTGACTTTTTGACGGTGAAAGAACAAAAAGGAGAACTTGCCGGAATCAAATTCGTATACGTGGGCGACGGACGGAACAACATGGGCAACACGCTGTTGATCGGTGGTGCAAAAGTAGGAATGGATATGCGGATCTGTGCACCGAAATCGCTCTGGCCATCTGACGAAATCGTGAACTATGCGAAGTCGGTCGCTGCTGAAACCGGTGCTGTGATCACCTTGACGGAGAGCATTGAGGAAGCGATGGATCAAGCGGACGTCGTCTACACGGATGTCTGGGTATCGATGGGCGAGGAAGCGGCATTCGCAGAACGGATTGAACTGTTGCGACCATATCAAGTGAACATGGACATGCTTCAAAAGAGTGGCAATCCAGACATCATGTTCTTACATTGCCTCCCTGCCTTCCACGACTTAGAAACGGAAGTCGGTCGAGCGATTCACGAACAGTACGGTTTGACGGAAATGGAAGTGACCGATGAAGTGTTCCGCAGTCGTCATTCGTTCGTATTTGATGAGGCGGAAAACCGGATGCATACCATCAAGGCGGTGATGGCGGCGACGCTCACGGAGACACGCGAATGGCTTGATCGTTGACGAGGAGGGGATTCCCCCTCCCGGTTCAAAATAAGCGAAAGGGATGAGTAGAATGTCTACGAAGTTGGAGCATGACTCAGGTGGTTCGGCTGGAGTACATCCTGACAAGCAAGACAAGCGGTTAGGTCTCGGAGCGTTGACGGCACTTGTCGTCGGATCGATGATTGGTGGTGGCGCCTTTAACTTGGCTGCCGATTTGGCGCAAGGTGCGAATGCGGGTGCCATTCTCATCGGGTGGGTGATTACAGGGATCGGGATTATTGCGCTCGGTCTCAGCTTTCAAAATCTGACGATGCGCCGTCCTGATCTCGATGGTGGTGTATATAGCTATGCACGGGCAGGCTTTGGGTCGTTCGTCGGATTTAACTCGGCCTGGGGATATTGGTTGTCTGCCTGGCTCGGGAATGTGGCGTATGCCACACTGCTATTCAGTTCGGTCGGTTATTTCTTCCCGATTTTTGAAGGGGGACAGAATATCGCGTCGATCATTGGCGCATCAATTATGCTGTGGCTCGTGCATACCCTCATCTTACGTGGGGTACATGAGGCGTCGATGATCAACATCGTCACGACGATTGCCAAACTCGTCCCAATTTTTGCATTCATTACGATTACCTTGTTCTTCTTTAATCTCGAAAACTTCACCTTCGATTTTTGGGGACAAGGCGGTTTCTCGTGGGGAAGTGTGCGTGACCAAGTCGTTTCGACGATGCTCGTGACGCTTTGGGTCTTTATCGGTGTGGAAGGGGCCGTCGTTCTTTCTGGTCGTGCTCGGAAACGTTCGGACGTCGGGAAAGCAACCGTGATTGGGTTGCTCGGTACACTCGTCATTTATTTGCTCATTTCCATCATGTCGCTCGGTCTCATGACACCGGAAAACGTGGCGAACGCCTCGCAACCCGCGATGGCATATTTGCTCGAGTCGGCCGTCGGTCCGTGGGGTGCGATGCTCATCAACGGAGGGCTCGTCATCTCTGTCCTTGGCGCATGGCTCGGTTGGACGCTTTTAGCAGCTGAGATTCCATTCGTTGCCGCCAAAGATGGGGTCTTCCCGAAATGGTTCACGAAAGAGAATCAAAATCAAGCTCCCGTCAATGCCCTTTGGCTGACGAATGGGTTGATTCAGCTCTTCCTCTTCACATTCTTGATTTCAGATGCCGCATATAACTTTGCTTTTTCTCTCGCTTCGAGTGCGATTTTGATCCCATACGTGTTCTCGGCCTTTTATCAAGTGAAAGTGGCGAAGAACGGAATCGGATATAGTACCGGTGAACGAAAAACATGCGATTTAGCAATTGGATTGGTCGCCTCTGTTTATGGACTATGGCTCATTTACGCCGCTGGAATCGATTATTTACTTCTCACTACACTTTTATATGCACCGGGAACCCTTCTCTACATGAAGGCGCAACGTGAAAATGGCATCAAGTCACTCACTAAAACGGAATGGATGGTCGCCGGTGTGTTGACCGCACTCGCCATTTTCGCAGTCGTACGCATACTATCGGGTAATATTTCAGTCATCTGATCGGGGGTATGGATATGGAGAAAAAACGAGTGGTCATCGCTTTAGGCGGGAATGCGATTCAACAAGGCAAAGATGCGACAGCCGAAGCACAAATACAGGCGGTTGAGGCAACGGCGGAATCTCTCGCTGCACTCATCGCGGAAGGAGTCGAGGTCATCATCACGCATGGGAACGGTCCGCAAGTGGGAAACCTGATGTTGCAACAAGCCGCATCAGACAGTCCAGCCACACCAGCGATGCCGCTTGATGTCTGTGGTGCGATGACGCAAGGGATGATTGGATACTGGTTCGAGAATGCACTAACCAAAGCGCTTCGTGCACGTGGTCTTGAACAGCATGTGGCTTCTCTCGTGACACGAAGTATTGTCGACCCGAACGATAGTGCGTTTCATCATCCGACCAAGCCGATCGGTCCGTTTTATACGGAAGAAGAGGCACTCCATCTCGAACGGACGACAGGTTACGTCTTCAAAGAAGATGCAGGACGTGGGTATCGTCGTGTAGTCCCGAGTCCAATCCCTATGAAAATCGCCGAACACGCCGTCATTCGAACACTCGTTGAAGCGGGGCACATCGTCGTCGCTTCTGGTGGCGGTGGCATTCCCGTCATGGAGACAATGGACGGATACGTCGGCATCGAGGCGGTCATCGATAAAGATTTCGCGGCTGCGAAACTGGCTGACCTCGTCAACGCAGACGTCTTACTCATTTTGACGGCTGTCGAACATGTGTATGTCAATTTTGGGAAGCCGGACGAGATGGCACTTCAAGAAACGTCGAAAGAACAGATGGAGACGTATATCGCGGAAGGGCAGTTCGCGCCAGGCAGTATGTTGCCGAAAGTAAGAGCGGCGCTGCAGTTTGCCGAATCCGGTACGAACCGTGTCGCCATCATCACGTCGCTCGATCAGGCTGTAGCCGCCATTGACGGAGAAGCTGGCACACGTGTCCGTCTGGCCCCATCACTCCAACAATAAGAATGTGTCGCAGACGTGAAGCGTTTGCGACTTTTTTTGTTTTCTGCCCGGGTTCAAGGGGAAGGAAGGTTGTATGCCAAAAATGAGATTGCTATCATATTCAGTGTAAACGTTTGCACTAATTTCAGGAAGGAAGTGACGGAGAGCGGAAACGCTCGAATGTATGCGCCTATTCGAAGAAAATCATGTGTACCAGTCGTGGATGAGACCAAAAGCAAGAGAAGGGGCAATCGTACAAGGAAGCTGTTATCGCTTCACCGTATTGACGAGTCAGTTGATTCGAATGGAATATGCGGAGGACGGTGTCTTTGAAGACCGCGCCACCCAAGTGGCGTGGAATCGGGAATTTGACGTTCCACAATTCCGAGTGATTGAAGATGAGACAGAACTCCAAATCATCACCGAACATGTCCATTTGTATTATACGAAAGGTCCGTTCGCGCCGAACACGCTCTACGTGGACGTGAAAGGGAACTTTAGCACGTATTATAGCCGCTACATGTTCAACGGTCCGGAGCGGACGCTGAAAGGGACGGCGCGGACGCTCGACCATGTGGACGGGGCGACGGAGTTAGAAGAAGGGATCCTCTCCAAACAAGGGTATGCGATCATAGATGATTCATCCTCGTTTTTGATGACAGATGATCGCTTCGTCGAGCCGCGACGAAAAGGGATCCATGACATTTACTACTTCGGATATGGTCATGACTATAAACAGGCACTTCGAGACTTTTACACGTTGACGGGTCCGACGCCGATGCTCCCTCGTAAAGCGCTCGGGAACTGGTGGAGCCGCTACTGGCGATACGACGAAAAGGAGTATAAGGCGTTAATGCGCCGTTTCAAGTCAGAAGATGTCCCGTTCTCGGTCAGTGTCATCGATATGGACTGGCACGTGACGGACATTCCCGAAGAGTACGGGAGTGGTTGGACGGGCTATTCGTGGAACAAAAACTTGTTTCCCGAACCGAAGCGTTTCCTTAACTGGCTAAAGGATGAGGGAATGATGGTGACGTTGAACCTGCATCCCGCGGACGGTGTCCGTGCGTTTGAAGATCAGTACGTGGCGATGGCCGAGGCCATGGGCGTCGAACCGGAATCGGGGGACCGAATCCCATTCGATTTTTCAGACAAACGATTCATTCAAGCATATTTTGAGCAGATGCATCATCCACATGAGGCGGATGGCGTTGATTTTTGGTGGATCGATTGGCAACAAGGGTCGACCTCGAAGATGGAAGGACTCGATCCGCTATGGATGCTGAATCATTATCATGCCATCGACATCGCCCGTGACGGCAAACGCCCGCTCATTTTCTCTCGTTACGCAGGACCAGGGAGCCACCGTTACCCGGTCGGATTTTCAGGAGACACGATCATCTCGTGGGCCTCGCTCGCCTTCCAGCCGTATTTTACAGCGACAGCGACAAACATCGGTTACGGTTGGTGGAGTCACGACATCGGAGGGCATCATCGTGGGAAAAAAGACGATGAGCTCGCCGCGCGTTGGGTCGCATACGGGGTGTTCAGTCCAATCATGCGCCTCCACTCGACGTTCAGCACCTTCAACGGGAAAGAGCCTTGGCGTTTCGGGATCGAAGCCGAACAGTCGATGAAGCGATTCTTACGTCTGCGTCACGAGCTCATTCCTTATCTATACACGATGAATTATCGTAACCATGCCAATGCGTTACCGCTCGTGCTGCCGATGTATATCGAACATCCCGATGACGAAGCGGCTTATCAAGTGCCGAATCAGTTTTATTTTGGCAGTGAACTCATTGTGTCCCCGATTGTCACGCCGATGGACCGAAAGCTCCACGTCGCCGGAACGAATGTCTGGCTGCCAAAAGGAGAATGGTTTGACTTATTCACAGGACATCGTTACGAAGGCGACAAGTCGATTCGTGTGTTCCGTGGACTCGATGGACAACCGGTCTTCGCCAAAGCGGGTGCCATCGTTCCCCTCATGCCGCATCAACCGCATGCGAACGAGACGGGAAACCCGAGCGAGCTAGAAGTACTCGTCTTTCCAGGTGCCTCGAACACGTTCACGATGTACGAAGATGACGGGGAAAGCCGGGATTATGAGACAGGTGCCTCACTTGAAACGACGTTTACGCTCGACTGGGAAGCGCGGACGCTACACATCGAGATGTCAGGAGACCTGACCCTCGTTCCGGCGAATCGGACATTGACCGTTCTTGTTCGAGGCGTTGTCGGGGAAGGGGACTATGACGCTGAGACGCAGACGTTACACATCCCGATTGGTGAATTGAAGCAGGAGCAGACGGTGACGCTCCCCGTCGATGTGACACAGAACGCCCATCGACTTGACCGTCTCTATCGATTCTTAGATCGCGCGGAAATCGCCTACGATTTGAAAGATCGTTTGTACCAGATGGCGACGACGAAGACGCGTCTCGAGGCCTGGCTGTTTGACCTCCATGCGTTAGAACTCGATCGAGATTTGCAAGACGCGTTATTAGAACTGATGTTGGACTGAAAAGGGGGGAGACCCCCTTTTGTCATGTCAGAAAACTGTCGGATTTTGAAAGCGGTATCATTCTGAATCGTTTTATACTTAAGGTAGGGGATTTAACTAGAAATGAGGGGATACAGATGCGACATAAGTGGACGATTGATGATTTACGCCAGTTAACACTGTTTGCGAACTGTTCGAGTCGAGCGCTTGAACAGCTCGTCCCGTACGTCTATTGCCGAACATATCGAAAAGGACAGCTCCTGTTCATGGAAGGAGACCCGCGAGAGCGCGTGTATTTCTTAATGAGTGGATACATCAGACTCGAACGGATGAACGAGCATGCGACGCATCAATATGCGGACTACGTGAAGCCCAAACAGTTCTTTCCGTACAATGGTTTGTTCACGGAGGAAGACTACCGTCATACGGCCGAAGCGGTGACGGATATTGACGTCATCTACATCCCGACCGAACGGTTCGAGCGGTTTGTATCTACACAGTCGAATATGCTGCTCTATATCATCGGACAGATGAATCGTATTTTAGATTTACATGAACGACGTGTCCAAGAAATCATTACCCCGAGCGCGAAAGAACGTGTACTCAATACCATCCATTTTTTGATTGAAGATTTAGGTGAACCGGATGAGCAAGGGGTACGTGTCCGCTGTCCGTTCACGGCGATGGAACTATCTCGTCTATCTGGAACGTCCCGAGAGACGGTTTCTACGATTTTAGCGAAGCTTCGTAAAGAAGAGGTGCTTAGAATGGATGACCACCACCTTGTCATCGGGCATCCTGAATACTTTGAGCAAGATTTCGATTGACGCCACTCAGGAGAGGGCGTCTTTTGCATGTCGGAACGAGCGGAGCGTTCGCTTCAAGACGTGTCATATTGTATAATTAGTGATGAATCTCACAAAGCAATCGGATTGTGAATAGAGAAAGGATGAATGCAGTGAAACGACTGCAAGCCCTTGCGTTCGCCGAGCGAGGTCACATCATCGGACTGGTATTGTCTGCGGTCATGATTGGACTATCGATTTTGGCGCAAGCGTATTTAATCGTCGACATCGTCGACCGAATCTTTTTAAAAGATGAATCATTTGAAACCGTCGTTCCGGCGTTAATTTGGCTCGTCGTCGCCCTATTGGCACGAGCACTTTTTGGATACGTCTCCGGACGAATCGGAGCGAGTTTATCGGAAAAGGCGAAGCAGACGTTGCGTCTGCAATTGCTAGATCGCTATGCCACGAGCCCGGTCGAGTCGTCTTTGACGGGACAATCTGGGAAGAAGGTCAGTGTGTTTCTAGATGCTGTTGACGAGGTCGATGCCTACTTCAGTCAATACTGGCCACAAGTAATCCAAACCTCGATTATCCCGCTTCTGATTTTGGTTGTCGTCTTCAGCCAACATTGGATTTCAGGTGTCATCATGATGGTGACGGCACCGTTTATCCCTTTGTTCTTTATTATCATCGGGATTGCGACACAGAAAAAATCTGAGGAACAGATGGAGAAGATGAATCAATTTTCCGGAAAGTTTTTGGATGTCTTACAGGGTTTGACGACACTTAAACTCTACAATCGGACCGAACAAGAAGCGAAAGCGATTGAGAAGAGCAGTCTCGACTTTCGGGATGCGACGATGGTCGTCTTAAAGACGGCATTCTTATCTGGCCTCATGTTGGAATTCATCTCCATGCTCAGCACCGGCGTTGTAGCACTGGAAGTCGCGCTACAGATGGTCGTTTGGGAGAACCTGACGTTCTTCTCAGGATTCTTGATTCTTGTGTTGGCGCCAGAGTATTACTTGGCCATCAAAGACCTGGGCAGTGCCTTTCATACGGGACGTGGCAGTATGGGCGCAGCAGACCGAATCTTTGACGTATTAGACGCCCCGGATGATCGCATTCAGTGGGGGACAAAGTCGCTTCGTTCACGGACACCGGACCTCGAGCTTGAAGAGATATCGTTTGAGTACGCTGGTGGACGCTTTTCCCTTCAGCCATTGAGTGGTCGCATCTCGTCCGGCACCCACCTTGCGTTAGTCGGCGCGAGCGGTTCCGGGAAGACGACTGTCCTTAACGTGATCTCAGGACTTTTGCAGGTGAAATCAGGGCGCGTCCTCGTGGATGGCGAACCTTTGCATACGTATGAGGAATCTGCCTGGTATGGAAATATTGCGTATATCTCTCAAAACCCGTATCTGTTCGCCGGGACACTCGCCGAAAACATTGCTTTAGGTGAAGTAGCTGACGAGAGTGCGTTACTCGAAGCAGCCGAGGCAGCTGGACTATCCGAGGTGATTGACCAGTTGCCGAACGGGATCTGGACAGAACTCGGAGAAGGTGGATTTGGACTATCCGGTGGGGAACGGCAGCGCCTTGCACTCGCACGTGCTTTCTTTAAGCGACCTGGTATTTTATTGTTTGATGAACCGACGACCGGTCTCGATTTGAAAACAGAGCGGATTGTCAGACGCTCGATTGAAGAGCTGTCAAAAGGTGCAACGTTAATCACGGTTGCGCATCGTCTGCATACAATCAAAGAGGCAGACACGATTTGGTTCATGGATGATGGGAAGCGAATCGCAGAAGGGACGCATGAAGTGTTACTCGCTGTCCCAGAGTATGCGGAGTTGTTTGCACTTCAGAAAGGGGTGAGCCGATGAACTCGCTTTGGACGATTACAAAATGGATGATGCGCGAAAAGAAAGACATCCTCCTCTCCATCTTCTTTGGATATGCAGCAGGGATTGCAGCGGTCGCCCTCTTCGCGGCAAGTGGCTATCTCGTATCACGGGCAGGGCTCGTCCCGCCCCTGTATGCACTCATGGTACCGGTTGTCTTAATTAAACTGTTCGGTGTCATCCGGGCAGGAAGCCGTTATCGGGAACGCCTCGCCTCACACCGGGCGACGTTTACGATTTTAAGTGAGTTGCGCGTCCGGTTCTATCGTCAGTTAGAGCCGCTCGTTCCGTCCATCTTTGCGAAATATCGGAGCGGCGATTTGCTCGCACGCGTCGTCGGGGACGTCGAGAGTCTTCAAAACTACTTCCTTCGCGTGTTTTATCCGCCGATCATTCTCGTACTCGTCTTTTTGAGCACCATCTTCTTTGTCACCTTCTTCTCGTTTGCGGTCAGCCTATGGATCTTGTTTGGTGTACTCGTTACAGGATTCTTGATTCCGCTCGGATTTGCACGAATCCGTGCCCATCACGATGAGACGATTCGTGGATTGCGCGGAGATGTGTCGATTCAATTGACAGAGATGCTGTTCGGATACCGGGATTTAAAACTTCATCACCAACTCGATCGCACGAAACAAACTGTCTATTCGCATAGTGAGCGTTACATGGATGCAGAGCGGAAAGACACGACGAATCAGTTCTTCAATTCGGCGCTCGTCGTTGCCGCTTCCTTATTCGTCTCATGGGGCGTCTTGGCCATCGGTGCGTATCAGGTGGTAAATGGAGACCTGAACGGGTTGTTCTTGGCAATGCTGATCATGATGTCGCTCACAGCGTTTGAGAATACGACGCCGATGGCCGTGTTCCCCGGTCACTTTGCAGACAGCAAGCAAGCAGCGGATCGTTTGTTTGAAGTGACGGAGCCGAGTGAAACGATTGAGGCGCGTGAGGCGAAACGTCAAGACGTGACGTTTACGGCCGCACCGTCCATTTCATTTGACCATGTTCGCTATCGCTATCCAGACACGTATCGAGATGTGATAGATGAGGTAACGTTACACATACCGAGCGGTTCGAAGACGGTAATCGTCGGACCGAGCGGGTCAGGGAAGTCGACGTTACTTCAATTGCTAATGGCTTTCGTTCGGACGGAAGACGGCACGATTCGGTTGGATGATTACAATATGAACGATGTCAAACAAACATCTATTTGGCAACATGCAAGTGTTGTCTTGCAAGACAATCATTTCTTTTACGGAACCGTACGGGAAAACCTGGCGTTAGCCGGTGACTTCACAGATGAAGCGATGAACGTAGCACTTGAGCGCGTCCGTTTGTCATTCTCGCTAGACGAACCGGTCCTGGAGAAAGGGGCAAACTTGTCAGGTGGAGAACGTCAGCGCCTCGCCATCGCACGGGCACTTCTTAAAAACGGACTTCTTTGGTTGCTTGATGAACCGACATCGGCACTCGATGCAGGAACGGAGGCCCATGTCTTTTCTGAATTGCTACAGCAAGCCGGAACAGGCACACTCATTCTTGTCAGTCACCGTTTGACGGGTCTCGAAACGTTTGATCAGATTATCGTCATGGAAGCTGGACGGATCGTCGAGGTCGGTTCTTATGAGGAATTGATGACGAAACGTGGCATGTTCTATGAATTGAAACAAATCGAACAAGAAGTGTTCGCATCATGAAAAAGACGAGCAGCCCCGTCGGTGGGCTGCTCGTCTTGTTTATGGCAAATATGGGTGCAACAAATGGGGGTTGTCGCAATGCTTTCAAAAAGAGTGTCGTGGAGGGGAATCCACGTGACGTGATATGTTTGGGGAACGTGCACGCCAAGCTTTTGGGAAGCTACAACTAGAGTATAGTTGATAACGATTCTCATTGTCAATAAGAATAATAAAAAATCCATACGTGCGAATACGCATGGATTGGGTCATGAATTAATTCGAGGCTAGGCCTTTTTGAACCGTGAATCGAATCAAACTGAACAAGTATCTCGTGAAGAAGAGAGCGAACGCATAGAATAGCGCAATGAACGGTGACTGAAGATCAATCCCCGGGATGTTCATCAAGAACTCTAGAACGAGAATAGAGAGTAGGAATACGTAGAGAGCGGCATCTAAATAAAGTGGCATGAGACGACCGCGTTGATGCCAAAATGTGCGGACGAGTGGTGCCACGGTCATCCCGATGATCCGTTCCGCAAAGCCGATACTGAGAACGGCGATGATGAATGCTGGGATCGTGTTAAAGCTCACCAAATCCGAGAATACAAAACCTGAAATCAACAAGAGCGGACCGATGATAATCATCATCGAAAGTGAGGTCCGGAAGAAAATCCACATGTTGTTCTGAATCGAACGAATCCCCCCGATTGCCGATTGTTGAAGTGTCTTTCCACGTCTATAATCAATCGCGAACGAGCCGATAAACATAATTCCAAATAAAGATAACAAAACTGACATGAACGATGTTTCCCCTTTTCTGAATAAATCATGATGTATCGATCTGAATCAAAGTCTAGCCTAGTTTAACGATTCATTTCGAGAAAGTAAAGCGAGAAAACGCGCTCAAGTGTGAAGAGTTTGACACATTAAGAGGCGAGGATGAAACGATTCCGACCGGACTCTTTTGCGTGATATAACGCTTCATCTGCATGTTTTAACACACTGTCGATTTCAATATCATTCGAATGGCAAGCTCCAAGCGAAACAGTGATGTGGAGCGTACCGGCACTCGTCTCGAACGGGAACGTTGAAACCTTTTCTCGAATAGATTCAGCAAGCTGCGATACTTCTTCTCGATTAGCATGGGGCATGACGATTAAAAATTCTTCGCCGCCGAAGCGACCGACTAAATGGCGCTCATTGCTCTCATTCACGAGGAGCATGCCGAGCTCGCGCAAAACATCATCTCCGACGTCGTGACCGTATGTGTCATTCACCCGTTTGAAATGATCGATGTCGACCAAAATCAATGCGTATTCTTCTGCCTCGACCGTCAAGTTGGCCATGGCTTCGTTCAAGAGACGCCGATTGGCAATCCCGGTGAGCGCATCTGTACGCGCTAGTTGCTGTTGATGTTGGACGTTCTCAAAGTGACGGCGTAGTTCGAGCAGTAATCGATAGGCGGCGCAAGCTCCCCCGTAAGACATTAACATGTAGACGATTAAGACGGGATAGAACAAGTTTAGTGGAAGCGCGGCATAAAGCGCTGCCCCAAAAATGGCAATACTGATCGTAGTGAATACGAGCAAAGTAGGCCGAGTATTATCCATGCGTTTCCGTAAAAGACTTGTTAAGACAACTAACGTAACTATTGTGGCGATGGCTAGATAGAGACCGAGCATGGTACCATTTGTAAAGAACAGAACTAGGGAACGACCGATTAATAATATGATACCTGCGACAGCACCACTCACCCATCCCCCGAATAGAACGGCAAGCAAAACGGGAATATTACGTAGGTCGATGAGTATCCCCTCGAGCGGTAAGGCATTTACCAAAAGGAGGATGGCAATCAATCCGGTCTGTACCCCGAGTAAAACCCTTCCTTTCAAAGGAGACTGTGGAGTTAAACGAGGTCGATTGCGAAACGGTAAAAAGGAAATCGTGAAGAGCGTGAACAAGATACACAGGTTGATAAAGAACGCATTAATGATTGTGAGCATCGAGGCTCCCCCTTATCCCGTATGGAAATATTTAGTTACAGTATATAGCATCTAGTTGGAAACAGACAGGAATAACCTGCTTGCGGAAAGAAGCTCTCTTGAATGACTATTCAAGCAAATCGTCTTGGAATCCTTTTGGATTTATTCAAGTTCTTCTCATCTTTTAGAACTTTCGTTATGGAAAATCGAAAGTTTGGTATGATAAGAGAAAAGGAGGACTGTCCGTGCGTTACTGGGATCATTTTAAGCGAGCGTTTATTCCGATTGCGCTCATTTTGATTGGATTAGCGATCTTTTATACTTTATCAGCTCGAGATAACATGGTGTTGACGCTTTTAGGGGCTGCGATTGTTGGAGTCATCTTATTTTTGGTGATGCGTCATGTGAATCAGGTGGAAGAGGACTGAAGCGAGAACACATTTTGTGGTTCTCGTTTTTTGTTGTCTTGCCACATTTTTGGGTACACTACAAAGTAAGGAGGGATTTATCATGGCAAAAGCTACATTTGCGGGAGGCTGTTTCTGGTGCATGGTCAAACCGTTTCATAAATATGAGGGAGTGGAGCGTGTCATTTCTGGATATACAGGAGGACATATCGACAACCCGACGTATCAACAAGTCTGTTCGGAGACGACAGGACATTTAGAGGCGGTTGAAATCACATTTGATCCAGAAGTCATTTCGTATGAGGAGTTGCTACGCATCTATTGGCGTCAAATCGACCCGACAGATGGCGGAGGGCAGTTCAATGACCGCGGTGAATCGTACCGTCCAGCCATCTTCTATCATTCAGAAGAGCAACAGGCTGCAGCGGAGCGTTCGAAACAGGAAGTGGAAGATTCGGGTCGCTTCGATCGTTCGATTGAAGTCGATATCCGCCCTGCGAAAACGTTCTGGGAAGCGGAAGACTATCATCAAGACTACTATAAAAAAAATCCGTTCCGCTATGAGATGTACCGTGTCGGTTCAGGACGCGCGAAGTTCATCAAAGAGGCATGGAGCGATCGTAAACAACAACAAGCACTTCGTGAACGCTTGACACCGATGCAGTATAAAGTGACGCAAGAAAACGGGACAGAGCCACCGTTTCAAAATGAATATTGGGATGAAGAACGAGAAGGGCTGTACGTGGATATCGTTGACGGGACACCACTCTTCACATCGCACGATAAGTTTCAGTCGAATTGCGGATGGCCGAGCTTCTCACGTCCAATCGAGGAGAAGCGCGTCGATTTGAACATGGACACGACGCATCACATGGTACGGACAGAAGTCCGTTCAAAACAAGGGGACAGTCACCTTGGTCACGTGTTTGATGACGGTCCAAAAGAGCTTGGTGGCTTACGCTATTGCATCAACTCGGCCGCTCTCCGATTCGTTCCTGTAGAAGAGCTTGAAGAGGCGGGATACGGGGAATATAAACACTTATTCAACAAGTGAAGGGGAGAGCCGTATGTTCACAGCCGTCAAACAACAAATTCGGTGCGAGACGATTGGGACCGTCCTTGATTTTTACGACCAGTCGATTCGACAGCTTTCGGAAGAGGCGAGACAAGAGAAGTACGCGAAGATGAGTTCAAGCCCGTTCTCGTTCTTTCGAGGGAGCTCACACTTGTTCTACTACGACTTTGCGAAAGTACCGATCGCCTTTGACACAGGTCCTGACCATCCGACGTTCATTCAAGGAGACTTACACTTTGAAAATTTCGGTGTGTTCGAAGACGGGGCCGGCACCATCATCTATGACGTGAACGACTTTGATGAGGCGTATATCGGGTCCTATCTGTTCGATTTGTTGCGGATGGCGGTCTCTGTCGATTTGTTCGCCGCCGAGTCAGGATTCGACGGCAAGGCAGCCATTCAAGCGTTTGCTGAGTCCTATGCCAAAGCCATTGAAAAACATGCGCTTGGATGGAGTGAGCATATTCAATTCACGAAAGATAATACGTGTAAAGCGGTCAAAAAAGTCATAAAAAAAGCGGAAAAGAAGAAAGATGAATTCATGTCCGAACGGACGGAGGTACGGGACGAGGAACGTTATTTTTCGACGAGTGACGACCTGCTCCCCGTCTCTTCAGAAGTACGGGAGAAAATTGAAGCGGCATGGGGCGATTATCTGTCTTCATTGTCAGACCAACACCGACATCATGCCGATCACTACGAAATCAAAGATATCGCCATCAAACTTCAGAGCGGCACGGCTTCAATCGGTTTAGAACGCTACTATATTTTGATTGAAGGTGCCGACGAAGAACATGATGAAGATGTTATTTTAGAGATGAAGCAAGCACAGTCCGCCGTCCCGTCTCTCTTTCTTCCGACACATCCGCTGTTTGAGAACGGATTGTCGCATCAAGGCGCTCGTGTCGTCGCCGCACAACGAGCAATGGTCCACAGTCGTGACCCGTATCTCGGCTATTTGACAATCGACGATAAAGAATATTATGTGAGGCAACGTTCTCCGTATAAGCGGAAAGTGAAAGCGAAACACATGAAAGATGAGACGTCGCTCATTGAGACGTTGAAAGTGCAAGCGCAAATCACGGCGAAGATTCACGCACGGGCCGATGCGTCATCGAATGTGCTCGATTATACGGCAAGCGAACGAATCGCGGCGGCAATCGGTGACTCCCCGTCCCTGTTTATTCGACAGTTATCGAGATGGGCTGATTTTTATGCAAATCAAGTTCGTTTTGACTATGACGCCTTTTTAAATTGGGTCGAGTCAAGGAATCGTTAAAGATACTTGCGAATCGAGGATGAAATCCTTCACAATGGAAGCGTAAAGGATGTGTACGGACTATGATTACAGAACAACAAGTCATCGCCCAAATGCGTCAGGTGATGACACAGATTGAGTCGTCAACCGGCGAAGCGCAAAAGCGTCATTTGGCAAAGTTAATGGGTTTTTGTGAACTCTTGTTAGCGGAGACGTCTGAAGCAAAAAGCGTTGGGGCATCACAGTCCCCGACCGTGACAAGTGAAACGAAACCTCCGCTTGATCGTCAGATGGCCGCTTTTCTCGGGATTCCCATGGAAGAAGACGAACAACCTAAATCCGATTCATTGCTCGATTTTTGAACCACATGTGATGCACATGTGGTTTTTTTGTGGATTCATTTTCATTGACTTAAATACCATAGGGGGTATAATGGGTACAAGAAACGAAATGTAAATGGAGGCGTGAATATGTTGGACTTTCTTTTTGTGGCAGTCGTCATTGGACTTGTGTATTTCTGGTGGAGTCGTCGTAACAATGTCAAAACGGTTTCGACAGACGATTTAAAACGGAGAATCGCAGAAGAACGGAACATTCAATTGTTGGATGTGCGTGAGCCGCATGAATACCGCGGGGGACATATCAAGCAGGCGAAAAACGTACCTTTATCCGGATTCGGTAATGCTCAAGCGAAATATCCGAAAGAAAAGGAGCGTCCTGTCTATGTCATCTGTCAGAGCGGGATGCGTAGCCAACGCGCGGCAGCGATGCTGAAGAGTGCCGGATATACCGGCGTCTATTCTGTAAAAGGTGGCATGAACTTCTGGCGTGGATAATAGAGGCGACTGGACGAATCGGTTCAGTCGTTTTTTTGTCATCACGTTTTCTCTTTTGCATTTTCGGGGATTCTGCTACGGTAAGGAGAGAGTGAAAGAGAGGGGATCAATCCAATGGCAGTAATTTTATTTGATATCGATGGCACGTTAGTAGATACGACCGGACCGATGACAAAGGCGATTCATGAGGCACTCGAGGAGCTTCCTCATCTTCCGAAACCGAGTGAAGAGGCGGTCCGTTCAGGATACGGCTTGGCAGGTAACGCGTTTTGGGAGCATGTCATCCCGGAAGCGACGCTTGAAGAGATTCGTCTCATTCGCAGACTCCGTCATACGACGCTTGAGCAAACGATGGAAGGACAAAATGTCTTATTTGACGGAATTCGTGAGATGTTGGAGACACTTCACGAGCAAGGTCATACGCTGACGACAGCGAGTAACTGCGGTGTTCATTATATGAATTTGATTTTAGATACGCAACAGATTCGTCCATATATGACGGCACCCGAATGTTTAGAATCTGTTGGGGGCGAGAAGAAGGCAGACATTCTGACAGCGCACCGTGTCCGGCACGGAGAGGCGGACTATATTATGGTCGGTGATCGTAAATCGGATGTCGAAGCGGCTCGCGCTCATGACTTCCCCGTCGTCTTGACAGGATTCGGGTTCGGTAACGAAGAAGAGTGGGCACTTGCAGATCACGTGATTCAATCTCCACACGATTTAGTTGAGTGGGTCAACCGATAAGAAAAGGCTTGTCGCATATCAATGTCGACAAGCCTTTTTGTATACCTATACTCACAATCCGAGAGAGATGTATTTTACTTCTAAAAATTCCTCAATACCGTGATGACCGCCTTCACGACCGAGTCCGCTCTCTTTCCAACCACCGAAAGGCGCTTGCGGCGTTGACGGAAGTCCGTCATTCACACCGACAATCCCATACTCTAACGATTCAGCTAAATAGATCGCTTCATTGATGTCTTGCGTGAACAGGTAAGCGGCTAAGCCAAATGGCGTGTTGTTCGCCCGTTTGATGACTTCATCGAGTGAATCGAACGTCGCAATCGGTGCGACAGGTCCGAACGTCTCTTCGTTCATACAGAGCATGTCTTCATTCGCATAACGGATGACGGCAGGACGGATGAATAAGCCGTCTAGCACCTCGCCACCGTACACTTCACCGCCACGAATCTGTGCGTCCTCAATATGCTTTTCGACTTTACTGAGCGCATCGTCATCGATGAGCGGACCGATGTCGACACCTTCCTCTAGTCCGTTGCCGACTTTCAACGCTTCGACCTCTTTAATGAAACGCTCCGAGAATTCATCGACGACGGCGCGTTCGACATAGATTCGGTTCGCGCAGACGCACGTCTGTCCACCGTTTCGGAACTTTGTGGCGACCGCTTGCGGAACAGCCTTATCTAAATCCGCTTTGGCCGTGACGATGAGCGGGGCATGTCCACCGAGTTCGAGTGAAATCTTTTTCATCGTGTCCGCAGCGTCACGCATGAGCATTTTTCCGACTTCCGTTGATCCTGTGAACGTCAATTTTCGGACCCGTTTATCTTGTTGCCACGCTTTGACGATATCTGACGCTTGTCCAGTGACGAGGTTGATGACCCCTTTTGGGAATCCGGCCTTCTCCGCTAATTTGACCAATTCGATGGCGGTCAACGGGGTTGCCGATGCTGGTTTCATGACGACCGTACAGCCTGCAGCGAGCGCTGGAGCGACTTTCCGTGTGATCATGGCAGCTGGGAAGTTCCAAGGTGTGATGGCTGCGATGACGCCGACCGGTTGTTTGATGGCAAAGATCCGTTTCTGGTTTGATGAAGCAGGAATCGTCTCTCCGTACACGCGTCGTCCTTCTGCCGCATACCAGTCGATGAATCCATTTGCATAGTTGATTTCACCGATTGCTTCCTTGAGCGGTTTCCCTTGTTCCTCGACCATCGTTCGGGCAAGCTCTTCTGTATGTTCTGCAATCAAACGATGCCACTCATTGAGTAGCTCCCCTCGTTCTTCTGCTGTTTTTTGTTGCCATTCTTGTAACGCCTCATGTGCAGCATCGACGGCTTGTGTCGCTTCTTGTGTATCACTTTTTGTCACGACGGCCATCACATTGCCTGTAGCCGGATTGCGTACCTCGATCGTTTGTCCCGTTTCTGTCCATTCCCCATTAATGAAATTTTTCTCTTCTCGCATCTTGATTTCCCCTTTCCAAAAAGTGCACAGTTAATTAGAGGATACCCGTTTTTCTGAAACGCACACAAATTTCCAAAAAATGAGGGGATACTATGTGGATCATCATCATAGGCTATTTAGTCGGAAGTCTGCTCGGGGGCAGACTGTATGGGGTGCTAAGTGGACATGATTTAGCGACAACTGGTTCGAAGAATACCGGTGCACGCAATGCACATCGCATCGGTGGAGTGAAGGCGTTTCTCATCGTCTATGGATTCGACGTGCTCAAGACGATTCTCGTCCTACAGATGAGCGGACCGTATTTTTGGGAGACGGCGTTCGCACTCACGCTCGGGCATATTTATCCATTTTGGCGAATCCATACGGGTGGGAAGGGATATGCCGTTTTTTCTGGAATCATATGGGCATATGACCCGTGGTGGTTTATTGGGGGTCTTGTTATCTTGTTACTCTTAATCAAATTAACAGGGAACTCTCGCAAGACGGGATTAGTCATGCTTACGTTATTACCGTTGGCAGCTTTCGGAAGTCTCGAAGATGTCATCTGGGCCATACTCATCGCTATCGTGATTACGTATCATCATGTGAAGGAGGAAAGAACATGATTGTGTATCGAAAAGCCGAAATATCAGATTTTGAAGCGATACATCGGTTAAATTACGAAACATTCGTTGAAGAGATTCCACAACATCCACCAAATCCGGAAAGGCGACTTGTCGACCGATTTCACGAAGAAAATACATATTGGATCGGGGAAGCGGATGGTGAAGTGATTGCCATGTGTGCGTTACGTGGCAAACGGCCATTTTCATTGGAACAAAAGGGTGTGCGCATTCCTGAAGGGGATTGGATCGAGATTCGTCTGCTCGCTGTGACTAAACCCTATCGGCGCAATCGGACGTTCGCTGGATTGATGCGCGCGGTCATCGACGATGCGACAGAGCGTGATGTTGATGGCATCGTCATCAGTGGAACGACACGTGAACAAGTGCTCTATCGTCGATTTGGGTTTGTCCCATTTGCGGATCCAATCGGTCCTGAGGAAGCACGATATGTGCCGATGGTGTTAACGCGTTCGGCTTTTTATGAATCCAAATCAGCGTCGATTCTACGCCCGAAAAGTTTACTAGCAGGACCCGTTGAATGTTCGGACCGCGTGAGAGAACGACTCTCCATGCAGCCGCGCCCACATCGTTCAAATGAGACGGGACGAGTGCTTGAAGCGGTGCAACAAAAACTGGCGGAACGAATCGGACTCCCGCATGTCTATACGCTTCTTGGAAGTGGGACGGTCGCCAATGATGCGGTCGCGGCTCGATTGGACGGACACGGGCTCATATTCAATGCGGGTGAATTTGGAGAACGTTTGATTGACCATGCCCGGCGTGTCGGTCTGTCTTTTGACGTGGTCTCAGTGGACCAAGAGGGGCAGTGGGATATTTCTCAACTCGAGCGCATTGCACCAGACTGGGTATGGACGGTTCATTGCGAAACATCGTTAGGGATTTTCATCAATCTCGACCCGCTCCATACATGGCAAGGCATTATCGCCATTGATGCGATCAGTGCCGTCGGAACGCTCGTTTATGACTATTCATTTGCGGACTACGTGACCTTCTCTTCAGGAAAGGCGTTACGGAACGCCCCGGGTCTCGCGTTCGTCGCAATGAAGCATCCGGCGATTGCGACACCACATACAGCGCGCTATTTGGATTTATCGCTCTATCAGCCGATTGCCTTCACACAATCGGAACCACTTCTTGCAGCGATGGCGATCGCGCTGGATGAGTTGACAGAAGAAGAAGTCGTTTCGCATTCTGTGAAGATGAATACGTTGCTTAATGCCTTACAAGAGAACGGTTTGACGGTCGATGTGTGTCCTGCTCAGTCACCTGGCATCATCACGATTCGAGTACCGTGCGAGCTGTCCTCGGTCGAGCTCGGGCGCCAACTGTCGTATCAAGGCTATCTCGTTCAGTATGAGAGTAACTATTTGAAACGGGCGAACGTCATTCAAGTATCGACCATGGGTTGGACGACACCTCGCATGATGCGTGACGTCGGTGCTTATATCGCACAATGGATTCGACAAAAAACCGCCACTTCTGAAAGTGACGGTTCGCTTATACTCGAAAGTCTTGGCGTGCCAAATGACGAATCTTTCGTCCGAGGCGTCTCCAATTGAAATAAGCTAAAACGGAGACGACGCCACCTGACCAAAAGAGCCATTCATCCGGTCGGATATAACCGAGTAGCCCGACGAGCAGGCCGAGCAAGATGACGATGGCATTGAACGTCTGGCGGTGCAAGAGTTCCTTGGATTCTAGGGTTCGTTGGAACATGGCTTGCTCCGACAGGCGTTTTCGTGTCGGTTCTTTTAAGTAATTATCGAGAAGCGGAGGAACGTTTAACAGTTTCTTCGCATAGTTGATTCCGGTCTTCACGTAACGATTTTGAAGCGTTGTCCCGTCCTCCTCGAGCCATTCGATGACAATCGGTTTCCCGAGTGTGAACAGGTCGATTTTTGGGTCGAGAATTTGCAGGATCCCGAGTAAGGTCGAAGCGGCACGACCGAAGAAGGCAAATTCCGCCGGGAGCTGAATCGGTTCGTTTTTGACGAGCAATTGAATGTCCTGTAACACCTTCTCAATCAACTTCGTATCGACGGTGTCGATGTCTGTTTCTAAGTAGAAGGTGACCGCCTTCTCTAGCGCTTGGCGAATATTTTGTTTGTTCGCCGTCGGTAAGAGGAATCGCAAGTCTTCTAATCCATCGACGATGCTATCATAGTCGAGCGAGATGAACGCCTGTAAGATATTCCGAATCGTGGCCATGTCTTGTGCCGTCGTCTGTCCGACCATACCAAAATCGAGGAGGATGATGGTTCCGTCTGCCCGAATCTGGACGTTTCCGGGGTGTGGATCGGCATGGAACTGTCCACCAAACAGTAGCTGTTCAGCAGCGAGTGTGAAGAGTCGTTCAGCAAGTGCGGAACGGTCGATTCCATTTTCCTTTAAAAAGGCGAGGTCGGTGATCCGGCGTGCGTCGACCCAGTCCATCGTCAAGACGCGGTTCGTACAGAGATGTTCGTGATAGTCCGGGATATAAATGTCTCGGTTGTCGGCGTATTTGGCTTTAAAATACAGGGCGTTTTTTAATTCAGTTTGGAAATTTAGTTCATCCCCGATGACAAAAATCATTTGGCGATATAAGCTATCTAAGTCGGTTGATTTAGCGAGGGATGTCCGCTTTAACATCGACGTGACAATCCGCATCGCACGGAAGTCGGTCCGGATGATTTTTTCGATATTCGGACGCTGGATTTTAATGGCGACCCGTTTGCCGTTTTCGAGCAGCGTGGCACCATATACTTCCCCGATGGAAGCCGAGGCGACGGCATCGATGCCGACGTCTTTGACGACTTGGGTATATGGGACGCCCCATTCTGCCTCTAGAATCGCGCGCGACTTCTCCCAACCAGACGTCGGGACACGGTCGACGAGCTCTGACAGCTCGTTCAAGACGGCGGGTGGTAGCAAGTCTGCACGAATTGATAAGAATTGTCCGAGTTTGATTAACAAGCCCTCGAGTCGTAGCGCGTTACGCTTATACTCACGCGCGAGCTTGAGCATGAGTGCTTCATATTCTTCTGTCGTGGCGACGCCTTGTTGTTGTTTGCGTGAAAAGGCGTACAGCCGAATGATGAATCGGGCGAACATGGTGACGATAATCAATATGCGGAACAAAGCGATACGTTTCATTGTAATACCGACATCCTTTACGACAGTCGCACGACTGACCTGAATTTTTGTAACTATACTTTACCATACAATGCGTTGAAGAAAGGGCCAGGGATGTTCATGGAATGGGAATTGCTCAACGTCGTCGGAACGATTGCGTTCGCGGCGAGCGGAGCCATCATTGCGATGGATGAAAAATACGATATTTTTGGGGTTTGGTTACTGGCGTTTATCACTGCCTTCGGAGGCGGCGCGATCCGAAACGTCCTATTAGGAAACCCCGTCAGCTTAATTTGGCAACAGAATGATTTATTTATTTTATGTTTTCTTGTCGCACTCCTCATCTTCCTGCTCCCGAGTGTCGTATTGCCACATTGGGAACGCTGGGGTGTCATTGTCGACGCCATTGGTCTCGTCGCGTTTGCCTTTCAAGGGGCGCAGGTCGCCATCAAGCTTGATTTACCTTTATCTGCTGCGATTGCGGCGGCTGTCTTGACTGGCGTCGGCGGAGGTGTGGTCCGCGACTTACTAGCCGGACGAAAACCGCTCGTCTTACAATCTGAAGTGTATGCGATTTGGGCGATTCTCATTGCGGTCATCACGTATTACTTCAAGCTCGAAGGCGGCCTTGCCGTCTATGCATTATTAATTGTCGTCGCGACACTTCGAGTGATATCCTACTATCGGAAGTGGAATTTACCAGCACGTAAAGTCAGATAAGGGGGAACGGAAATGAAAATCTTATTAATGATTGGTGCCGGATTGATGGCACTCGGTGTGGCACTTGGTGCATTCGGCGCCCATGCGCTAAAAGAGAGATTGGCGCCAAACATGTTGGCAAACTGGCAGACAGGTGTGCTCTACCATATGGTGCACGCGCTTGGAATCATTGGGATTGCAGCGCTCCTCATGCGCGTGAGCATCAGCCAGTTCAACGTGGCCGGTTGGCTCATGTTTGCGGGGATCGTCTTCTTCTCAGGAAGCTTGTACGTCATGGCATTGACGGGAATTACAAAACTCGGAGCCGTGACACCGATTGGCGGCGTGTTATTCATCGCTGCCTGGATCTTTGTCATCGTCGGTGCGATGAAACTATAACTTGAGAATCCATTTATTCGATATCCATGCCTTTGCTCATGTTCACATGCAGCGACGGCATGGATTTTTTTGATGAGTCACCCCATTAATTGGAAAAGGGATATACAGCCCTATTCGCTTATTATTTTAAAATAAGGTAAAACGTTCTCTATTTACATAAAACATTACAGAAAGATGTCAAATCGAACAGTCTGAAAAGGTATTGGTAAATAATAAGTTCTATGCATTCATTGTCCGAACCTTTGTTCTTGCGTAATAAAATTGAAATATAACTTTAACAGGAAAATATCTATCAGTTAGATATAATTAGTCGTGTTGAAACTCAACCAAATGATCGTTTTTGTTACATACTGAAACGGCTTTAAATATGTAGTGTAGTAGGTACTCACGTTTGTCATTTAAGAAAGGATGTACCCCATTCATGAATTGGAAACGCACAGTCTCGACGTTGACGCTCGGTGTGATGCTCATCAGCACACATACAGTTGCGGATGCATCGACTTCGATTAAAGAGAAACAAGAACAACAACAAAAAGTAAAAGAAAAGCGCGACAGTGTGAAAAAAGACCAGTCAGAAACATCTTCAAAAATTGAAGGAAACAAGGAAGAGATTTCAAAAGTTCAGGCTGAGGTCAACAAAATGGACGCACAATTGCAAGACATCATCAATGATGTCGCCATGAAACGCCAAGAAATCAAGCGCACCGAGATGAAGATCGAGGATCTTGAAGCCGACATTAAAGATTACCAAGAAAAAATGAAGGCGCAAGAAGCGATGATGAAAGAGCGTATGGCCACGATGCAAAAGAACGGTGGCGGTTCAATCAACTGGGCTGAGTTCATCTTCGGTTCAAAAAATCTCTCTGATCTCGTGACACGTATGATCACAGCTGGAACGATTCAGCGTAGTGACCAAGAGTTGTTCGATGACTATGAAGCGACACAGCGTTCGTTGAAAGAAGCGCAGGCTGACTTGAAAGCAGAGCGTGCTTCACTTCTTGAACAACAAAAAGCACTCGAAGTGCGTCAAGCCGAGCTTGAGAAGAAAATGAAGCAACGTGAAAAACGCATCAAAGAGCTTGAAGAGAAGAACATCAAGTTCGAATCGCAAATCTTTGACCTTCAAGAGATTGAAGCAACATTAGTCGCTCAAGAACAGGCAATCGCGGCTGAAATCGAAGCGCAGCGTCGGGAAGAAGAGGAAGCCCGTCGTCGTGCGGAAGAAGCAGCTCGTCAAGAGGCGGCACGTAAGGCGGAAGAAGCCCGCCAAGCAGAAGCTGCACGTCAAGCTGAGGCTGCCCGTCAGGCAGAGGCAGAACGAGAAGCGGAAGCAGCTCGTCAAGCTGCTCAACAAAAGCAAGACAATAAATCGAATACCCCGTCTTCGTCGTCTTCAAACAACACGGCGGCATCAACGCCAGCTCCAAAACCGGCACCGGCTCCAACGCCAGCTCCGAAACCAGAGCCAAAACCGGCGCCGACGACATCGACGCCAGCTCCGTCTAGTTCGATGTTCATTCAACCGGCTTCAGGACGCTACTCACAAGGATGGGGTCCGGCGAGCGGTGCGTTTGGTTACACGTTCCATAACGGTGTAGACATCGCTGGTCCAACAGGGACACCGATTCGCGCATCTGCGACAGGTACGGTCATTCGTGCAGGTTGGGGTGGCGCATACGGGAACCACGTCATGATCGCACACGTGATCAACGGTCAAGTTTGGACCACGGTCTATGCGCATATGAACTCGGTATCTGTCAGCTCTGGACAGCGTGTGACGCAAGGGTCGAACATCGGGACACTTGGAAACACAGGGAACTCTTCAGGTCCGCACTTGCACTTTGAGATTCATAAAGGCGGCTACTCATACTCGGCAACGAGCGCAGGTAGCACGGTCAACCCGCGTCAGTTCTTCTGATGCATCAACCAGAAAACTCCTTTCGATTGCGAAAGGAGTTTTTGTGCGTAAAAAATCCCTCCGCGATTGCGAAGGGATACTCGTTAGTTGGCTTGCTCGATGTCGCTTGAACGATTTTGGTTTTTACGCATTTGTTCACGCACGTAATAGATAATCGTCAACCCAATCAACCAAGGTACGCCAAACTTCAACAAGATGTTGAAATCCGTGAACCATGTCGTGATCATCAGGCTGAGCAGTAAGACCGCCCCGAGCAATGGGAGGAATGGATACCCCATCATGCGGACAGGGAGTTTTCGTCCGGTCCATTTTTTACGGAAGAACAAGTGGGAGACGAAGACCATGAACCAAGTGAAAATAGCTCCGAACATCGAAATTCCCATCAAGAATGGATACGATGACTCCATGAATACTTGTAGCAAAGCGGCGAGGACGATCCCGCCCGTTGAAACGAGTAGCGCGAACATCGGGATCCCATTTTTGCTGATTTTTTTGAACGCTTTCGGTGCATCGCCGGCTTCCGCAAGCGAGTACATCATACGTGTCGACGCGTAAAGCTGCGCGTTCATCGCAGACAAGGCGGCGATCAAAATCACAAAGTTGAGGATGCCTGCCGCGAACGGGACATCAAACTGTTCCATGACGAGCACGAACGGACTTTGGTCGATCCCGGCTTGCTGCCATGGGATCAGCATGAGCATGATCGCGAGCGTGACGACATAGAAGAACGTCAAGCGGAACACGGTCGCGCGTAAAGCGCGTGGTACAGCCTGGTCCGGGTCTTTCGCTTCTCCCGCTGTCACAGCGACAAGTTCGGTTCCAAGGAAACTGAAGAGGGAGATGAAAATCGTCACCCACATTCCGTAAAAACCGAACGCGAAGAAGCCTTCGTTTCCTGTCGTGATTGACTCAATCGGTGATTCTGGTTCGCCGAACAATGTGGCGGCACCGAGGACGATGAATAAGATGATGGCAGTTACTTTGATGAAGGATAACCAGTATTCGGTCGTTCCGAACGTGTGAACGTGACGGGCGTTGACGTAAATGAGTAGTCCACCGAAGAGGGCGACCCAAACGAACCCGTTCACATCTGGGAACCAGTAGCGCATGTAGATGGCGATGGCACTGACTTCAACTCCTACAGCCAGTACGTTCGCGACCCAGTAAGAGTAACGGACGAGAAAACCGGCGAGTGGATGAACGTATCGCTCGGCAATCGTTCCGAATGATCCGGATGTTGGATGGGCGACCGTCATTTCGGCGAGAGCACCCATGAGTAAGAGGACGATGAACGCCCCGATGGCATAGCTGACGAGCACGCTCGGGCCAGCGGTTTGAATCGCGAGACCGCTTCCGAGGAACAGCCCGGTTCCGATGGCGCTCCCGAGGGAAATCATCGTAAGTTGCCGGGTGGACAGCTCGCGCTTTAGTTTATTTGTTTCCAAAATCGATTCTCCTTTAGCTGAGTGAAATGTTGTTGTGGACGACTATAGCAGACGAAAAAAAACAATGTCAATTCGAAAAATCGATGAAGGTTTCTCATTTTTGGATGCACATATAGAGGCAAAGTTTTTATAATTTTTTTATTTGACATGGATTCATCTGCCCTGTATAGTACGAATTAACTTAACTGAAACGAATAAAGGCGTCGACGAAGAGAAGTAACGACGAATCCTGTATGACAGAGAGCTGATGGTTGGTGCGAATCAGTATATGGGACGTCGCGAATGGACTTCTGAGCTCTAAACCGAACTTTGAGTAGGCTTTAGCGGGTTACCCACCGTTATCACGGGGAAGCGGATGATTGTCCGTGAAGTGGGTTCTTTGGAACCAACGAAGGTGGCACCACGGGGTTACTCGTCCTTCTTATAGCGCAGGCTATGAGGAGACGGGTGACCCCTTTTTCGTTTCAATAATATAAATCGAGGATTGAGAAGAGTAGAGCGAGAAGACGTTTCGTCCAGAGAGTCAGGGATGGTGAGATCCTGACCGAGGCGTCCGCGTGAATGGGCTCATGAGAGCATGGCTGAAGAGAGTAGGTCGTGACGGTTTCCCCCGTTATCGGGATACGATGTGATTGCATCGGAGAGTGGATTCTTTGGAATCAACGAGAGGTGGCACCGCGGTATTGAACCGTCCTCCATACGACGACTGTCGTATGGAGTTTTTTTATACACATTTTTAGAGGGGGAACAGACGATGATTCAACAATTGGAGACAAACGCATTATCAACAGCAGATATGAAAGTGGCGGCAAGCGAGATGTTCCAAGCGGATGAAGCGCAAATCGAACGAGTACTGCTGGCGATGAAAGAGCGTGGTGAGACAGCAGAAGAGATGGCAGGTCTCGCGGCATACATCCGTGAAGTGGCACAGTTCCCTCAAAGCGATTTACCCGTACTCGATGTTTGTGGTACCGGCGGCGACGGGGCGCATACGTTCAACATCAGTTCGACCGTCGCCTTTGTATTGGCGGGTCTTGGCATTCCAGTCGCCAAGCACGGAAATCGAAGCGTCTCGAGTCGATCCGGGAGCGCGGACGTCTTAGAGGCACTGAACGTTCCGATCGTGAAGACGGCAGCGGAAGTACATGCTGACTTGAAACGGACGAACTTGAGTTTCCTCTTCGCCCAGCATGTCCATCCGATCATGAAGCACGTCATGCCGGTCCGGAAACGACTCGCGACGGCGACCATCTTCAACCAAATCGGACCGTTAACGAACCCGCTTCGCCCGAAACGACAACTTGTCGGTGTCTATCATCCATCGTTACTCGAGAAGATGGCGACCGCGATGCGTCATCTCGGCGTGGAGCGAGGTATGGTCGTCCATGGAGCAGGTGGACTCGATGAAGCGAGCCTCGCCGGTGTGAACGACGTGTACTTCTTTGATGAGGAACAGACGGCGCGTTATGCGGTCGACCCACGAGATGTCGGCTTGATGCGGGCGCCCCTCGAAGCGCTTCGTGGAGGAACATCAGAAGAGAACGCCGCAACCCTCGTCGCCGTATTGAACGGAGAGACGGGGCCGGCACGCGACGTCGTCTTATTGAACGCAGCACTTGCCCTTTGCACGTATGGCACAACCGCGACACTTCGTGCAGGAGTAAAAGAGGCAAAACGTAGTATCGATGAAGGACACGCCTTACGGGTATTACAAAACTTACAACGGACGGAGGTCGAAGCATGAGTTATTTAACAAAAATCATCGGAACGAAAATGGAAGAGGTTAGCGGCATGCAGCCCATCGATGTCCCCGTGACGAAACCAATCTCTCTACTACATGTGATGAGCGAGGGATTCCATATCATTTCAGAGATCAAACGGTCGTCCCCCTCGAAAGGAATGATTCGGGAAACGGTCGACGTCGCCAAACGGGCGCGTCAATACGAACAAGCCGGTGCGACGATGATTTCCGTTTTGACAGACACGACATACTTCAACGGTTCGTTTGACGACTTGCGAAAAGTCGCCGATGTCGTCACCATCCCGGTGCTCTGCAAAGATTTCATCATCGATGAACGACAACTGGACTATGCGAAGCATTACGGAGCGAGTGTGGCACTTCTTATCGTGGCGGCACTCCATCCGACACGTCTTCAGGAGTTGACGCGATATGCGCGCTCCATCGGTCTCGACGTCTTAGTGGAAGTACATGATGAGGCGGAGTTGCGCATCGCCCTCGAACTTGATGACGTGTTGATCGGCATCAATAACAGAGACTTAAAAACGTTCGAGGTATCCCTCGAAACATCGATTGATTTGATGAAACGCTATCCTGAGGTCACATTCGTCAGCGAGAGCGGGGTCAGTTCGGTCGAGGCGGCTGCGCGTTTACAAGAAGCTGGAGCAAGCGCCATTCTCGTCGGGGAAGCACTCATGCGTGAAGAGGACCCGACCCGATTACTCGAGGAGTTGAAAACATGTTCGTTAAAATCTGTGGACTAAAAACAAAGGAAGCTGTTGAGGCGGCGGTCGAGGCGGGAGCGGATGCCATCGGGTTTGTCTTCGCCCCGAGTTCCCGTCAAATCGACGTGGCGACTGCGAAGACACTGGCCGCACACATCCCGGAATCGGTTCGAATCGTTGGTGTGTTTTTAAGTCCTTCAATGGAAGAGATTGAGGAAACGTTGAATGTAGGACTGACGGATTTACAAATTCACCATCGGACGCAGTCAATGGAACAACTCCGTATCTTCGGATTGCCCATCATCGATGCGTCGACCGAGGAAACGGCAGATGTACGATTGATGGATCATCCGAATCCGGGAAGTGGACAGGTGTTAGACTGGGGCGCAATCGACCGGCCGCAGCGTCCGTTTTGGCTAGCGGGCGGGCTATCCCCGGAGAATGTGAGACAAGCGATTCAACTCATCCAACCAGACGGCGTCGACGTCTCGAGCGGTGTCGAGACGGACGGTGTGAAAGATATCGAAAAAATTTGTGCGTTCATTCAACGCGCCAAGGAGGAACTATGATGTATGCACAACCAGTGAACGGGAAGTTTGGACAATATGGTGGGAAGTACATTCCAGAGACGCTCATGCAGGCGGTCGAAGAATTAGAGGTCGCTTATGAAGAGGCGAAGCAAGATCCTGAGTTTCAAGAACGATTCTCTTCCTTATTACGTGAATACGTGGGACGTGAGACACCACTTTATTATGCGTCGAACCTAAGTCGTCGCCTCGGGACGAACGTCTATTTGAAACGTGAAGACTTGAACCATACCGGTGCCCATAAGATCAACAATACGATCGGGCAGGCGCTCCTGGCGAAACGGATGGGGAAACAGAAAATCGTTGCCGAGACAGGCGCGGGACAACACGGTGTCGCGACGGCAACAGTATGCGCACTACTCGATTTAGAATGTACCATCTTCATGGGTGAGGTCGACGTCGAGCGACAAGCGTTGAACGTGTTTCGGATGGAACTTCTTGGGGCGAAAGTCGTCCCTGTCAAATCAGGAAGTCGCACCTTAAAGGATGCCGTCAATGAAGCGCTCCGTTACTGGGTCAAACATGTCGACGATACGCACTATGTGATGGGTTCCGTTCTCGGACCGCATCCATTTCCGCAGATGGTACGTGATTTCCAAAGCGTGATCGGAACAGAGACACGTCGTCAAATCCTCGAACAGACGGGACGCCTTCCGGATGCCGTCGTCGCTTGTGTCGGCGGAGGGAGCAACGCCATGGGGATGTTCTATCCGTTTTTAAACGATGAGTCGGTCGCGCTCTACGGTGTCGAGGCGGCTGGAAGTGGCATCGATACGGATAAACACGCAGCGACCCTCACAAAAGGGGAAGTCGGTGTCTTACATGGGTCGCTCATGTATGTTCTGCAAGACGCAGCGGGTCAAATCGAGGAAGCCCATTCCATTTCAGCTGGACTCGATTATCCAGGGGTAGGACCAGAGCACAGTTTCTTGAAAGACATTGAGCGGGTGCGCTATGCAGCCGTCACGGATGACGAGGCACTCGACGCGTGTCTCGCACTCAGCCGACAAGAAGGAATCATTCCTGCCTTAGAGTCTTCACACGCCCTTGCTTACGCAGAGACGCTCGCGAAGACGATGGGAGAAAACGATACACTGGTGATTTGTTTATCAGGGCGCGGAGACAAAGACGTCCATACAATCCGAGAGAAGGTGGCGACACGATGAAACTAGAGACAGCGATTCGACAGCGAGAAGGAGCGGCGTTCGTTCCGTATATCATGGCCGGTGACGGCGGGATAGAACGGCTCATCCCGACCATCGTCGAACTAGAGCGGATGGGTGCGACGGCGATTGAACTCGGGATCCCCTTCTCTGATCCGGTAGCGGATGGCCCAATCATTGAGGCGGCAGGAATGCGCGCGCTTGAAGCAGGTGTGACGCTTGAAATGATATTGAACCATTTAATAGAAGGAAATAATCAATTTAACGTTCCAATCGTCTTGATGACCTACTTGAATCCAGTGTTTCGGTTCGGGGTCCAACCGTTCTTTGATCGGGCGAACGAATGTGGGGTGAGCGGGGTCATTATTCCTGACCTTCCGTTTGAGGAGAGTCTCCAGTTATTCGCAGATATTAATCGGCATGACGTCGCCGTCATTCCGCTCGTCACGTTGACGAGTAGCGAAGCGCGTACGGCATCCATCTTAGAGAAAGCGGAAGGATTCGTGTATGCGGTCACGCTCAAAGGAACGACCGGGAAAGCGGATGTATTCCCGGACGAGTTACTCGCCTACTTAACGCGATTGACAGAGCAGTCACGTGTTCCCGTCTTAGCAGGATTCGGAGTCCATCGTCCGGAGCAAGTGCAGACGTTAGGACAGGCGTGTGACGGTGTCGTCGTCGGGAGCTTCATCGTCGAGGCACTTCATGAAGGACGGACAGAAGATGTTGAGACGTTGATTCAATCAACAAAACACTTGCACGTATAAGAAAACCGGCGCTTCAAATGAGGCGCCGGTTATTCGTTTACTCATAATTCCACTCGGTCTAGCCCATCTTCACCAAATGTTTGGTCGAGTTGATCATGACGATACATCGAGGCAAGCACGTATAAGAGGTCACCTTCTTCGATGACTGTCTGACCGTTCGGTGGAATCAAGTACTCGTTTCGGACGATGGCGTTCACGACAGTGTTTGGTGGGAGCGTGATGTCCGCCAATGTCTTTCCAATCATAGAGGAGCTTGATGTGACCACATAAGGTACGAGCTTATGTTGAGACTGTTTGCTTGAGACGAGGGCGATTGTGTATGGGGAACGGATCTTATCCGGACCGAGCAACCCTAACTTCTCGGCAAGTGGCGTCAACGTCGTCCCTTGGATCAGGGCGCTCGTCACGACGACGAAAAAGACGGCATTGAATAACAGTTGGCTATTTTCGGTACCGGCAATAAGCGGGAATGTCGCAAGGACAATCGGTACGGCGCCTTTTAGACCAGCCCATGAGATGAACAACTTTTCTTTTCTCGTAAATGCCATGCCTAGTGTCGATAAATAGACGGCGATCGGACGTGCCAGGAACATGAGGACGAATGAGATGAGTAGTCCTTTCCAAATCAAGTCCGGTTCGATGAGTTGACGAGGGAAGACAAGCAATCCAAGGATGACGAACATGATGATTTGCATGATCCACGCAAGTGCTTCTGAGAATTGGACGATTGTCACTTCATGCGCCGTGTCCGCATTTCCGACAATCATGGCGGCGATATAGACGGCGAGTAATCCGCTTCCCAATAAGTAAGCTGTGACACCATAAGTGAGGAACGCCATGGAAATCATAAGGACGGCATGTAATCCGCTCGAATCAAGTCTCAAATAATTCAACATGAGACGAGACAGTTGTCCAAGGATGAAGCCGATCAATGCCCCGACGACGATTTGAAGGACGAACATCCATACCCCATCCCAAATGGTCGTATCCGGCTTCATCATAAAGTCGAGGGCGAGAATCGTCAAAAACATCGCCATCGGGTCGTTCGTGCCGGACTCGGCTTCGAGAGTCGCACCGACTTTCGGTGAGATGTTCTTTCCTTTAAATGCGGCAAAGACGGCCGCTGCATCGGTCGAACCGATAATCGCACCGAACAAGAAAGATTCAATCCAATCGAAACCAAATACGAAACGAACGGCCACGGCGACTACTGTTGTAGTAATCAATACCCCAAGCGTCGCCAGCGAGGCAGAAGGGGCGAGGACGCTCCGGATTGATGACCATTTCGTTTGAAGACCCCCTTCAAACAAAATGACAATCAAGGCAGCGACTCCGATCAGCTGCGCTAAATTCGAGTCGTCAAAGAAGATGAGACCAGTAATGTCACTTCCCATGATCATGCCGATTCCCATAAATAAAATCAAGGCGGGCAAGCCGAATCGAGTCGAGATTCGTGTCGCCATGACACCGGCTACGAGAAGTAGACCGAAGAGTAAAATGAGTACATCAGTACTTATAACAGGTACGGGCAAACACAACACTTCCTTTCTGAAACAATACTCTTAAGTTCATTATACCATGAAATCGTCTGATATTTCAGAATTGAGGATTAGGAGAACTGTACACATTGGAATTATCGGTTATGAATGTGGTAGAGTAAACACACCATAGAAGGAGGAATGATGATGTCTAAAATTCACGTCATTCATGAAAACGAAGAATGGACGAACCACCTTGTCTACCGTTTAGAAGAATTGAACTTGCCGTATGAATTGTGGCACTTGGACCAAGGGACGATTGATCTCGAAGCAATGCCCCCGGAAGGTGTCTTTTATAATCGGATGAGTGCCTCCTCGCACACACGTGGGCATCGGTACGCACCAGAATTGACGGAAGGCGTCCTCGCTTGGTTAGAGGCAAACGACCGGACCGTGTTCAACGGCACACGTGCCATCCGCCTCGAAATGAGTAAAGTCAATCAATACACGGCGCTTCGACGTGAAGGGATTCGCGTGCCGAAGACGATTGCGGCAGTCGGTAAGGCGCAAATCATCGAAGCGGCTGAGCGGTTAGGTTTGACACCGTTCATCACGAAACATAACCGTGCAGGGAAAGGACTCGGGGTCCAATTATTCCATACGATCGAAGGACTCAAAGAATATGTATATGGTCCCTCGTTCGAGGACTCGGTTGACGGCATCACGCTCATTCAACAGTATATCGAATCCCCAGAACCGTATATTACCCGCTGCGAATTCATCGGTGGGAAGTTCTTTTATGCGGTCCGTGTCGACACGTCGGAAGGATTCGAGCTCTGTCCGGCAGATGCCTGCTCGATTGAAGACCAGTTCTGTCCGGTCGGGGAGACGCCACCGGCGAAGTTTGAAATCGTCGAAGGATTCGATGACCCGATCATTCAAAAGCTCGAACAGTTCTTGAAAGCGAATGCGATCGATATTGCGGGGATTGAGATCATTCGAGACCGAGACGGCAATGTCTACGCCTATGACGTCAATACGAACACGAACTACAATTCCGATGCTGAAGCGAAAGCGGGACGCTACGGAATGCTTGAATTGGCTACTTTCTTAGGCGACGCACTTCACGTCACTACGACAAAATAAGGGTCAGGCGCTCGCCTGACCCTTTTGCTGTGTATGTTTGAGTTGCTCTTCAAATCGATGTTGGACTAATTCTGCTGTCGGTGCCATTCGTTCGATGAACGAATCTAAACGTTCCGCAGTGTCGCGATCGGTTTCTTTAAACACGCGCATCGTTGTTCACCTCGTTAATTAAGATTACTTGCTTACATTATCCTTAATTCCCGAGGTGTTATACGCGTAAACCTTTTACACGCTAAAGAATGTGCTCAAATTTTCTTTCGGTAAGATGTTCCCAACGTAGAAGTCGCCGAACTCACCGTATTTCGCACTCACTTCATCAAAACGCATCTCGTAAACGATTTTCTTGAACTGAAGTGAATCTTCAGCGAAGAGCGTGACGCCCCATTCCCATGCGTCGAATCCAGTCGACCCACCGATGAACTGCTGAATCTTACCAGCGTAACTACGGCCGATCATGCTGTGGCGATACATGAGGTCCTTACGTTCATCCATCGACAACATGTACCAGTTGTCACCGTCGCGACGAGCCTTGCTCATCGGATAGAAACAGATGTGTGCGGCCTTTGGAAGTGTCGGATAGAGGCGTGAACGGATATGAGGGTTTTGATACGGGTCCCCGTCTCCAGATCCGCGATACATCCCGAGCTCGATGACCGACACGTATGAATACGACGGAATCATATAGTCGTATAGCGCTGTTTTGCGGAATGCGCGCTCGACGTCTTCAAGTTCGTTGAATGTTGGACGAAGAACCATCAAGACGAGGTCCGCCTTCTGGCCGAGAATCGAGTAGAAGGCGTGGCTTCCTTCACCTTTTGCTTCCACTTCTTCAAGTGAGGCGAGGAACGCAGTGAACTCCTCAATCATCTGTTCACGCTTTTCAGCATCGACGAGTTTCAAACGAGCCCAATCAATCGTGCGGAAATCATGAAGTGTATACCATCCGTCTAATGTGGCGGCGGCATGTTGTGTATCTGTTGTAGGTACTGGACGTTCTGACATAAAAAAATCTCCTTTCGGGACTTGGCTTCGCCGTCTATTTTACCATACACGCTTCACTGACTGGCAACTTTGAGGCACTGTGAGGGTTATCACGATTCATGACGGGTAAAGAACAGAGGACAGAAACATGAAAACGGCTACAAAAATGGCTGTATCAGTCGATTTGTCGAAACTGTTCTATTCATATAATGATTGATTCTAAGCGATTTATGGCGAAATGGGCAGAATAGTTTATTTTGAAAAGGGTACTGTGTATAATTGAAATCGCGTAAAGACACAAGTCAACGGCAAAACCATTAGCAGTCATGCTGTAAATTGAGAAAAGGGGTTCATTCGTTATGAAATTATTTGAAACGTTGAAGCAAAAAGTTAGCCCGGTTCGTCCGACCATCGTCTTCCCGGAAGGTATCGATGATCGTGTTCTTGGAGCCGCTGTTCGATTGAAAGCAGACGGTATGGTAGAACCGATCGTCGTCGGTGCGAAAGCAGATCTCGAAGCGGTTGCGGCGAAACACGGTTTCGACATCTCAGGTTTGACACAATATGACCCAGCGACATACGAAGACATCGACGTTCTCGTCGAATCATTCGTCGAGCGTCGTAAAGGAAAAGCAACGGCTGAACAAGCGCGCGAACTCCTTACGTCAGACGTGAACTACTTCGGAACAATGCTCGTTCACACAGGCAAAGCAGAAGGTCTTGTCTCAGGCGCGATGCACGCGACGGCTGATACGGTACGTCCGGCACTACAAATCATCAAAATGCAACCAGGCATCAAAAAGACGTCAGGTGTGTTCATCATGGTACGTGACGACGAGCAATATGTTTTCTCGGACTGTGCAATCAACATTGCACCAGACGCAGCGGACTTAGCAGAGAACGCGTTCTTGTCGGCAGCGACAGCGAAGACGTTCGGCATCGACCCACAAGTCGCACTTCTTAGCTTCTCGACGAAAGGTTCTGCGAAGTCACCTGAAACAGAGAAGGTTGTGGAAGCGACACGCCTTGCGAAAGAAAAATCACCGAACCTTCCAATCGACGGAGAACTTCAATTCGATGCGGCATTCGTCCCTAGTGTAGCGGCGAAGAAAGCACCGGGTTCTGACGTTGCTGGTAAGGCGAACGTATTCGTCTTCCCAAGTCTTGAAGCAGGGAACATTGGCTACAAGATGGTTCAACGTTTCGGTGGATTCGAAGCGATCGGTCCAATCCTTCAAGGTCTCAACAAACCAGTGAACGACTTATCACGCGGTTGTAACGAAGAGGACGTCTACAAATTGACGCTCATCACAGCAGCACAAGCAATCGACGAGCGCAACGAAGCGTAAGTCCGGAGCATCCTTCTTAGAGAAGGGTGCTTTTTTTGATGGTCCGTTATAAACTATTCAAGAAAGGAGTGTTGAAATGGACGAACTAGATGAGAGCGTTTTGTTACCTGAAGGACATCGTTACGCCATGTTTGGCGGTGGGGATGACTACCCAATTAAGACGTATTATGAAGGCGTATTTGAAACGGTCTTCATCGCGTTTCATCCATTCCTTGCTCCAATAGATCACTCCGCCGCGGTGGAATGTTATGCCGCTCTGGACAAAAACGAGGTCGAACAGCAATTTCGGGCCGTTACATGGGAAGAGATGAGGCGAAGACTAGGTTTTCGTGACGTGAGCAGTATCGACCATGCGCTCCGAACGATGATTAGGGCGCTAAAACCACATGCCGAAGATCGAGCAGGGGCGAATCGAATCATCGAATATTGCGAACGTGAGAATGTGCTCCCACCAGGTGAAGGGGAACTATCGGATCTACAAAAGAATCAAGTGTTGCGTGTACTTTTGGAAATGGGAGAAGGCTGGATCTGGACCGGAGACGAATTCTGTACGGAACGGCATCTCATCCATCTCAGTGAGACGCTAGCCGCTGATACGTGGGGCATGCAACATCGGACGTTTTTCGGTTATCAACACGAATGGCTCATCGTCCCACCTTGGGATAGCCATTTCACGTTGTTTTGTGGCAATCGCGCGTTGATCGAACAGGTCGTCGAACGATGCGAGCTCGAAGGGTTCTATTGTGATGCTGAGACGACCATCAACTGGAGTTTGTCGGAGCATAAGCTGAGGTAAACTAAAAGAGAAATCCATGATTGAAAGGGGAACTATGTATGCAAAGTATTCATGCGACAGAATTAAGAGAAAAATTAGAGAACGGGGAGTCTCTCCATATCATCGATGTGCGCGAACAAGATGAATATGAGGCAGGGCATATCCCGAACGTACCACTCTATCCATTATCGGAATTCCCACAAGTGACAGAAAAGTTGGCACAAGACAATGTCTATCACGTCATCTGTCGTTCAGGTGGACGGAGTCAGACGGCGTGTGATTACTTAGAGTCGCAAGGCTACAAAGTCGTCAATGTCGACGGCGGAATGCTCGCTTGGGACGGCGACATCGAGGCGTGATGCTAGAGAATCCTTGGGTCGTTGTACCCCTTCTTATCGCGCTCTACCTCACGGTCTATGCGGTGATGAAGCGATTTGACTGGGAGAAGTGGCGACTCGTCTGGGCAGTGTGGGTGATGCTCATCATCATCCTATTGACGATTGAACTCGTGACAAGTCTATAAAAAATGCGGAACCTTCTTTAACAGAGGTTCCGCATTTTTTATGCGTCTTGACGCTTATCGAATGTGATCGATGCGATGGCATCGTGTTGGTGAATCGACTCTTCGTTACGGCATTCGACGAAGAAGTTCACGACTTGTTTCATCTCGTACAAGTCAGCCGCAATCAAGCGGACCATGTCCTCGACGAAACGTGGATTTTCGTATGCGATTTCAGTCGCACGTTTCTCATCCGGACGCTTGAGGACCGGGTGGAGTGGTGCTGAGGCGTTCGACTCCGCTGCATCGAGAAGGGCGGCACGCCAGTCGAATCCGTCCATTGACGTTTCATCAAGACCTGCTTCGATCGTGATGTATCCACGTTGGTTATGGGCACTGTATTCACTGATTTCTTTTGAACATGGGCAAAGCGTCGTGACGTTGATGACGAGACCGACTGTCACGTTTGCGACGCCCGTTTCAAGGTTGTACGTCACACGGTGCATGACATCGGCGTTCATCAAACCGCTAAGACCTGTCGCAGGTGCTTTACGCGTGAAGAACCACGGGTAACGGATTGTCAATTGACCTTCCGTTTGTTCCATCCGCTCGGCAAGCTCCTGTGCGAATTCGATTAACGAGCGGTTCGATACTGTCCATCCTTGTTGATGGTACGCGTCTAGCTGCTCTGTCAAACGAGACATGTTGATCCCTTTACGGTCTTGTACGAGCGATGTCGTCAATTCGAATGTAGCGACCGTTGACTGAATCCCATCTGGCGTCTCGATGTTCACAGGATGCTTCACGTTTGAGATGCCGACACTGTCGAGGGCAAATAAGAAGTTTTTCGGTGTATTTTGTAAATCGACCATTTGTTCTTTCTCGGTCGGCTTTGTTCCTTTAATCGGTGGGACCGACCCGAACAATTTATGTCGTTCTGCTTTAGTAGGTAAAGCGACATGGCTTGTAGACATAATCGGATTCTCCTTTTTTCGAGCGGTTTAAAGCACCACTCGTTCTTGTTAGGATTTTATCACGAAATGATGGCTGAACGGGTATGATTTTGCTCTCATAACATGTTTTCAATATGCAATCGCAAAAAAATCTTTCAGATATTGAAGAAAGAGGATTGATTTACTTTGTGAACGGGAATAAAATGGTCCTGTGAACTTAAAAAATAGATCACTATTAAATATGAAGGAATTGAAAGAAAAAAGGAGATGTTTTTATGGATTGGCAGTTAGTCCTGCAGTATGCCTGGATCGTCGTCGTACTCGTCGGTTTGGAAGGCTTGTTATCTGCAGACAACGCGCTCGTCTTGGCCGTCATGGTCAAGCACTTGCCGCGCACAGAGCAGAAGAAGGCATTGTTCTACGGACTCTTAGGAGCGTTCGTATTCCGATTTATCGCATTGTTCTTAATCTCGTTCTTGATCAACGTATGGCAAGTACAGGCACTCGGTGCGCTCTACTTAATCGGGATGAGTGCGCGACACCTGTATATGACCTATAAGGCGAGAAAGATGGAGCCGAAACAGGAGTTGGCGGCTGAAGCCAAGGAAGAAACGGCTGTCACAGAAAAACCGGTATCGAAGAAAGAGTTTTGGCTCACTGTTGCGAAAGTTGAGTTTGCGGACATCGCCTTTGCGGTCGACTCAATCTTAGCAGCGGTCGCGCTTGCGGTCAGCTTGCCACCACTCGGTCTCGGTGAGATTGGTGGGATTGACTCGGGTCAGTTCTTCGTTGTCTTGACGGGTGGCCTCATCGGGGTCGTCTTGATGCGATTTGCGGCTCGTATTTTCGTGAAGTTGCTCCATCAACGCCCATCTCTTGAAACGGCTGCTTTCATCATCGTCGGTTGGGTCGGGGTCAAATTGACGGTGCTCGTACTTGAACACCCAGGATTCAAAGAATTGATTGCCGGGACACCGTTCGCATTCATGGGACTCCCAGACGGGTTCGTCCACTCGACAGCTTGGACGATTTTCTTCTGGTCAGTCATGGTCGGGATTGCGACATGGGGCTGGTTCTCATCGAAACCGACGGCGGTTAAACATTAAAAAATGGTCTCTCGTTTTTAAGCGAGAGACCTTTTCTTATGCCTGCACATTTTCTTTTTCGTAAATCGGCACCCAGCCCTCAGTCGTCACGAAAATACGAACGGCGACGACTTGACGGTCTTCTTGTAATGTGAAGTAATGACGTGTGTTGACCGGCACGGAGATGAGATCACCTGGATTGAGTTCGATATTGAAGTATCCGCGTTCTGCATCGTCAATCGCAAAGATGCCGTGACCACTGACGATGAAACGAACCTCGTCATCTGTATGATGATGCTCTTTTTGGAAGTTGACGAGCAGTTCATCTAAATTCGGTGTCGCATCGGATAGCGAGATGACGTCAGCCGTCTTGTAGCCACGTCGTGCTGATACATCTTGAATCTCGTCACGGAACGTCGCCAAGATAGTTTCTTTGTCTTCGTCTGTCAGTTGGTAATTTTCCTGAAGAGAAGCCGGTAACTTTGCGATGTCCCATGCTTCGTAAAGGATGTCTCGTGATTCTAAAAAGGCACGTACCTCTTGTTGGTCGCTGACGCGTTCTTCTGTTTGTTGGAAATAAATCGTTGCCATGTTGAATTCCTCCTTATGAATGGACGCCTAAGGCGCGTAATTTTAATGAATAGCTGAACAAAAATTCATATGCTTCTAAATAACGTTTTGCCGCAGCTGGCGTCTCGCCCCAAACGGTGATTCCGTGGTTCCGAATGAGGACGGCACCTGCATCGCTTGTGACATGTGGGGCAAATGCACGGGCGAGCGTCGGAATATCCGCATGGTTTTCGATGATCGGGATTTGGACGCTTGCCGTTTCCTCCCAATAGCCGAGTGCCTTGATGATTTCTTGACCCGCGAACGTGACATGTCCGTTCGCCGCGTAAAGCTCTGAGATGACGTTATTGTCAACCGTGTGCACGTGAAGGGAACAGGTTGCGTTCGTCTTGTTAAAGATTTCGACGTGTAGCAACGTCTCCGCGGACGGTTTGCCTGTTTGCTCTCCAATCAATTGACCGGTCGCATCGACGAGAACGAAGTCTTCATCCGTACGCTTTCGTTTATCACGACCACTTGCTGTCACGAGGAACGTCAACGGGTCGTCCGATACGCGGATCGCCAAGTTGCCACTCGTCCCAGGAAACCAATCTCGTGCGGCAAGCTCGTCTTTAATGTCAGCAAGTTCTACCCATCGTTCTTTTACGGTCATACGTTCACTCCTTTCATGTGAGCTGAAATGTCATAGAATGTCTCGAACGGAACATAGTGGAGTCCTTCCGCCTCGCATAGCGAAATCAGTTGACCGCGCGCATACACGACGTCGGCACGTTTGGCGATTTCAAAATCGGTGACGGAGTCCCCGATGACAATCAACGTGTCGGTAGGTGAGACAATCTGTCGGGCAATCGTCGGTTTGCAACATCCGCAATCGTTCGAACAATGGGCATCGCATGAATGAGGCCATGTGACGCGTGCCGTCTCTCCAGAGAAATCAACATGATTGCAGAAGATGTGTTCCGGTGCGACGTAACCTTCTAAAATCGGATGGACGAAAAAGTCCATGCCCCCACTGACGACATCAAATCGAAAGCCGCATGACTGTGTCTCCTGTAAAAACTCGATAAACCCTGGTCGAAACGTTATGGTCGACTGAAGAAATTCACGGTACTTCAATTCCTGTTCACTCGGGAGCAAGCTGAACATATGACCGACACCTTCGCGAATGGAGAGCGTTTGGTTCAACACACCATCTTTGAGTTCGACCCATTCAGGTGGGGCGAACCGTCGCATCAATGCGATGATGTTATCTTCTTCCGTGATGGTTCCGTCGAAATCACAGATGACGTGCGTACTCATCGCGCACCCCACGCATCTAATGCAGTCGATAAGGCATCAGTCTCGCTCGTCTTACCGATTGCCTGATCGATCGCTTGGCGGAACGCCCTCGCTCCGGTAGCCGCACCGTCTGGGTGTCCGTGAATCCCGCCGCCGGCATTGATGACGACATCCGTTCCGAAGTCACGAATCAAATCCGGGACGAGTCCTGGGTGAATCCCGGCAGAGGGGACCGCCAGAATCGGTTTCGTCCAATGGGGTTCCGTCGCGTACGTTTGAATCTGTTGTGTTTCGTCTTTCGGTGTCGACAGTGAACCGTATGGCGAAGGGAAGAGCGTCAAGTCCGCCCCGGCGAGTCGAATCAGTTTCCCGAAGAGTAGGGAATGACGAATCGATCCGGTCAACGCTCCGGCAAAAGCGGGATGTGCCAAAATCGGGACATGAATCTCAGGATCTTTGGCGAGCTCTCGCAATGCGTCGAGCCCATACGTATATACGTTGAATAAGAGTGCGGTCGCGCCTGCCTCAATCAATCGCTTCGCCTGGTCGCGTAAGGTGAAAACGGGTCCGCTCAACGTGACGGCGTATAGAACGGAGCGACCGGTCGTTTCTTTATGCTCCCGGATGACCGATGCCCCGATCCGTGCCCGTTCGAGCGACGGGGTGAGCGGATTGTCATATAGAATTTCATCGTCTTTGACGAGGTCGATGCCGCCTGCGAACTGGTCCCGGAGTTGTGTCGCCAAAAAATCAAGGTCTCGTCCGATGACGCCTTTGAAGATGCTCATGGCGAGCGGTCGGTCGTGTACTCGAAGGATGTCGCGGACCCCTTCGACTCCGAATGCGGCACCCGGAAAGTCCGGTTCGAGCTCCTCTGGAAGCAAGAGGTCGACGAGTTTGACGTTTGGGTCGAGCGACAGTTTTCCGAATGTCGTCGTCAGAATGGACGAAAAGTCCGGTGTCACGTTATGTAGCGGGTAGCGAATCGAGAAGCGACTTGTCGTTTCTTGTTGGGACGTGGCGATGACCTCACCTCGGAACGCTTGCAGTTGATATTGTTCGAGATGGTTCAACTCGGTCCATGTCCCGACGGTCAGCTCATGTGCGATTTTCTCAGCTACACGCTCGACGTGATCGGTATGTTTGATTTCATAAGTAGCGATGATTCCCATAAGTTCCTCCTTTCAGGTCAAACAAAAAATGACCTCATGCCAAGGCAAGAGGTCATTCAAAAAAACAATGAACTCTTATCTCTCAGCGTTAGCTGCAAGAATTAGCACCGTGCCATTTCTGGTCGGTTGCTGCGACATCATCGGGCTTGTCCCTCCGTCTGCTCTTGATAAGAATAGTTGTGAAGTTGTGAAATTTAATTGAATTTTTACATAGAATCGCTCACTCGTCAATTCCTTTTTTTGAGAAAAAAAGTTTAAAAATAATGTTTCTATATATGCGTGTCGAAAATAAGTGGGCGACTGAAAATAGAGGATTGACAACTAGCATGCCTAGTCCGTAATATTCGTCTCAACACGTCAAACACAATTACATCATTTACTCTTATCGCGAGTTGGCAGAGGGAATTGGCCCTAAGACGCCGCAGCAACCGACCATTTGGCACGGTGCTACATCCACCAGACACATGTCTGAAAGATGAGAGGAACAACCAATTTGGGTGTGCCTCTTTCTCGCGGAGAAAGGGGCTTTTTTCATGCATAGAGTTAAGAAAGGGGAAAACCATCATGGCTTATGAGGCGTTTACAGAACAGAGTGTCGTCGAACACGTTCGACAATTGGGGTTACTAGAAGAGGGGATTGCAGAATGTGAGGAAATTGGGGATGGCAATTTAAATCTCGTCTTTCGCATTCATCAAGGAGAAACGTCATTAATCGTGAAACAGGCGTTGCCGTACGCAAAAGTCGTGGGGGAGAGCTGGCCGCTCACGCTTGACCGGTCGTGGATTGAACAACTGGCACTCCGTGAATTTTCTAAGGTCGTTCCTCAGTTCGTACCGGATGTACTCGGTAGCGACCGTGAACTCGCCTATACGATTTTAGAAGATTTATCATCGTTCGAAATCGTTCGGACGGGCTTCCTAAAAGGAGAGAGCTATCCGAATTTGGCGCGTCACGTCGGTACATTCCTCGGGGAAACGTTGTTTGCGACGTCTGACTACGCGAACGGACCGCTCGTGAAGAAACAAATCGAAAAAGAGTATTACAATCCAGAGCTATGCGATATCACGGAGAAACTGATCTTCACCGACCCGTATCGCGACGCAGAATCGAATCAAATCGAGCCAGTCCTTCGTCCGGATGTGGAGCAACTCTGGTCAGACCTCGCTTTGAAAATTGAAGTGACCAAATTGAAGGTTGGGTTCGTGACGAAGCACGAAGCGCTACTGCACGGGGATTTACATACAGGAAGCATTTTTGCGACCCGTCAAGAAACAAAAATCATCGATCCCGAATTTGCGTTTTACGGTCCGTTCGGCTTTGACATTGGTCAAATCATTGCTCATCTGGTGTTCTCAACGTATGCGCATCCGTTGAAACGATTCGAACGCTTCACAGAAGTACTCACCGTCTGGGAGACGTTCGAAAAAACGTTCCGTACCCGCTTTACACAGGCCGCAGAGCCGTTCAACACAGTAGGATTCGTGGACGAACTGTTGCCATCCATTTTGAGTGACGCCATCGGCTACGCAGGCTGCGAATTGATTCGGCGGACTGTCGGTCTGGCTGGAGTCGCCGACTTAGAGACATTACCAGACGACCTTCGCATCGAACGGAAACGCCACGCCTTAGAGCTCGGTACGCGTCTCATCAAACAGCGCCATCAAATTCAATCCATCGATCAATTGATTCCAGTCTTGTCGGAGGTGCGCGTATGAGTGTGCAAAGTATTCATTTCGATGCCGACACGGAAGTGTTGACGATTTTAGATCAGACGCTGTTGCCGCAAGAAGAGCGCTATGTCGAAGTGTTGACGCTTGAACAGGCCGAGCAGGTAATCAAGTCGCTTCAAGTTCGCGGTGCACCGGCCATCGCTTATTTCGGAGCGTTTGTCCTTGCGAAAGAAGCGTCACGTCTGCAAGATAATCCATATTTTCATCTCCAATTGAATCAAGTCGGTCAACGGTTGATTGCGACAAGACCGACCGCGGTCAACCTACAGCATGTCATCGAATCACTCCTTCGATTGAATGTGGGGGAGGACTTTGAGCAGATTGCAAAAGCAATCAAGCAGCGTGCGATTGAAATCTTTGAACAAGACGTGGCTACGTATCGCACGATTGGGGAACATGCGCTCACCGTGTTACCCGCTGGTGGCAACGTATTGACGATTTGTAACGCCGGTGCCATCGCGACGTCACGATACGGTACCGCGCTCGCGCCGTTCTATGTCGGGAAAGAGCGTGGCATCCCGTTTCGGGTGTTCGCGTCCGAAACGCGACCGCTGCTTCAAGGAGCACGACTGACCGTATGGGAGCTCGACCGGGCAGATATCGATGTCACACTGATTACAGATAACATGGCGGCCTGGACCATCCAGACGAAACAAATCGATGCTATCATCGTCGGGGCGGACCGCATCACCCGTACCGGTCATACGGCCAACAAGATCGGAACACTCCAGCTTGCGATTTTGGCGAAGCATTACGGCATCCCATTCTATGTGGCTGCTCCGCATTCGACATTCGATTTAGAGGTAGATGACACGATTCAAATCGAAGAACGGGACGCGCATGAAGTGACCCATATCGGGGGACATCCGACGGCACTCGTCGGCATCACCGTCTTCAATCCGGCGTTTGATGTGACACCACCCGAACTGATTACCGGTCTAATTACAGAGACAGGTGTGCTCGAACCGACTGAGTCGGTCATTGTAGAACATGTAGGAGGAAACACATATGTCTAAAAAAATCATCTTCTTCCTGTTGACCGTCATCCTGGCACTTGCCGGATGCACGAACGAACAGGCTCAACCGAAAACGACTACGACAACAAGTAAAACGGAAGCGAAAACCGTCAACGTCTCAAATGAGACGCTTCCGAAAAATCTAGAAGTCGCCCTCGTCATGCAGATGTCGATCGGGACGTTCTCTTCGCAGTATATCGAAGGGGTGACCGAGCAAGTCGAAGCGTTCGGTGGCAACGTGAAAGTGTATAACGCCGAAAATGATTTGTCGAAAATGGCGAGTTATGTCGATACGGCGACGACGCAAGGAGTCGATGTGATCTTGATTGACCACGGACGTGCCGATGCCTTGAAAGAGCCTGTTCAACGGGCGCTCGACAAAGGCATCAAAGTTGTCGCATTCGATAACGATTTGACGAATGAAGGCGTGACGGTCATCGACCAAGACGATTATTCACTCGCATGGCGCTCGCTAAAAGCACTCGCGGAAGATTTGGACGGGGAAGGGAACATCGTCACGATTTGGGTCGGTGGATTCACCCCGATGGAACGTCGACATACGATTTATGATGCATTCTTGAAACGCTATCCCGGCATCCAGGAAGTCGCAAAGTTCGGTTCGGCGACGAACAACACGGCGCTCGATACGCAAAGCCAGATGGAGGCGATTTTGAAGAAGTACCCGGAAGGCGAAATTGATGCGGTGTTTGCGATGTGGGATGAGTTCGCCAAAGGGGCGAGCCGTGCCATCAAGCAAGCAGGCCGTGACGAGATTGCCGTTTACGGGATTGACTTGAGTGACGAAGACTTGCAACTCATGCAAGAAGAGGGGAGTCCGTGGAAAGTGACAGCTGCCACAGATCCAGCCGAAATTGGCCGCATTCAAGTCCGATACGCTTATCAAAAAGTGGTCGGGGAAGAGACGCCTTCCATTCATTCGGTCGACCCATATCTAGTGGACCGTGACGTCTTACCGGATGAGCCTGTCACGATGGATGACCTTGGACAGTACGTGCCAGGTTGGGGCGAATCGAATGCGGCATGGTCGGATTGGATGAAGGAGACCGACTGATGATTCGCTTGGAACGAATCACGAAACAGTATGGTGACGTCACGGTGCTCGATCAACTATCCTTCAGTTTAAAGCCGGGAGACATTCATGGGCTTCTCGGTCTGAACGGGGCCGGTAAAAGTACGCTCATCAAACTGCTAAACGGAACGGCTGAACCGACGTCCGGCGAGTTGTCCATTGATGGAAAATCAATCCGCCTCACACCAGCGGAAGCGATTCGTCATGGCATCATCACGGTGTCGCAAGAAGTGGATGATGCGCTCTATTTGGACTTGCCTGTGTATGAGAATGTCCTTCCATGGCAGAAAGTGAAGCGGATTCGTCCGCAACGTTTGAAACAGCGAGCGAAACGTGTGTTGTCCCGAGTCGGTTTAGAGGTCGATCCAACGCGTCCAGCCGGTCACTTCCCGCTCAGCGTGAAACAGCGCCTTCTCATCGCTCGGGCACTCGAGAGCGATGCCAAGTATTTGCTCCTCGACGAACCGACCGCTGCCTTATCGGAAAAGGATGCCGACGCCTTACTGGAATTGTTACAGAAGCTTGCGGCAGAAGGAGTCGGGATTGTATTGGTCACGCATCGTTCAAACGAGCTCACCCGGGTCACGTCGACCTCTACGTTTCTTCGGGACGGACGTGTCGTGTACGATGGACCGTACCAATCGCTCTCTTCAGAAGCGGTGCAGACATTTTTGAGTGGGACAACATTTGATGCGGCGTTAGAAAAGGCGGTGCCGGAAGACACGATTTGTTTGTCCGCGCAGTTGACCCTTCCGGCGTTTCAATCGGAGATTTCGATTGAAGCGTATCGCGGAGAAGTGCTCGGGATTGGAGGATTGACGGGGAGTGGGAAGACGGAACTGATGGAAGCGTTGTTCGGTCTTTCTGGGATTCGTCAATCCATCACAATCGATGGAAAAGAACATGTGATCAAAGAACCGGAAAACGCCGTACGTTTAGGATTTGCACTCGTTCCAGAGGAGAGACGTCGTCATGGATTATTTTTAGACGAGACGATTGAACGGAACGTGATTGCTGTCGCAGGAAAGGCAACTCGCGTTTCGGACGTATTGGCATCGCTTTGCGTCCGTTATGCGAACGTGAAACAACCGGTTCGTGAGCTGAGTGGTGGAAATCAACAGAAGGTCGTCTTTAGCAAATGGTTACTCGAAGACCGAGACATTTATCTGCTCGACGAACCGACAAAAGGAATTGATATCGCAGCGAAACAAGACGTATATGAACGCGTCATTGCACTCGCGAAACAAGGGAAGACCGTATTGTTCACCTCGAGTGAGCGACACGAGCTCGAACGGGTCGCCAATCGAATTCTTTGGCTCGACCGTGGACAACTTGCAGAGAAAGGAGGCGCATGACATGGCACAGTTAGTAGTCAAAGAACGAAAACGAATCAGCGGTCATATCGGTCAGTATGGAACGTTACTCGCAATCCTTAGTTTGATTGCGGTCTTTACCGTGACGAACGATCAATTTCTGACCTACGCAAACTTTAGTGACATCATCAAATCGGTTTCAATCGTTTCGCTACTTGCCCTCGGCGTCACGTTTTCGCTCATCGTCGGAGGATTCGACTTGTCGGTCGGCTCGACGGCGAGTCTTGCGACAATCGGGGCAGCGGCAAGTCTCGTCCTTCATCGACAAGAGCTTCTCGTCGCTCTGCTGATCCCACTTGCACTCGGGATTCTCGTCGGGCTGTTGAACGCGCTCGTCACAATCAAATTCCGATTACCGGATTTACTAGCGACACTCGCCATCATGTACGTCATTAACGGGATTCAGTTGACGTATACGAAAGGATTCTCGATTTATGACAACATGCCGATTGAAGGGGGGACGGCGCCAGGGCGTTTCATCCCGTCATTTCTATTCATCGGTCAAGGGACGATCGGTCCGATTCCGTTCGTCGCCCTGCTCATGCTGGTGTTCTTTATCGGAGCGCATCTATTCTTGACTTATACGCGGACCGGGCGTGAATTTTATTACGTCGGGTCGAACGCCGAAGCGGCCCGTCGTTCCGGGATCGCCGTGAATCGAATCAAGTTGTACGCCTACGTACTCAGCGGATTGTTTGCAGCCATCGGCGGAATCATTCTTGCATCTCGGATTGGTACGGGACAAGTCTCGGCTGGAGCACCCCTTTTGATGGACGCTGTCGCGGCTGCCTACATCGGCTACGCCGTCTTTGGGACAGGGCGCCCGAACGTGATCGGGACATTGATTGGAGCTATTTTGATTGGAATTCTCTTGAACGGACTGACGATGTGGGACGTGCCGTATTATGCGCAAGACATCGTCAAAGGGACGATTTTAATTGGAGCGCTCGGTCTTTCTTATATTCAGAAGAAACAGCGGACATGACAAAACCCCCGGACATCAGTTGTTCGGGGGTTCGCTTTGTTCACGTGTCATTGAAAGAAACGGATACACACCACCATTCGTCTCCTGCATGAACGTGTCTTGTGGGATGAAGCCTAGAGACTCGTATAATCGGATGGCCCGTTTATTAAACGTGGCGACGGCAAGACGCACTGTGCGAGTCCCATATGTCGCCTCAATCCAATTTATGATTGACGTGAGGAATCGATGTCCGTTGCCGCTCCCCGTCAAATCAGGGTGCATGCCGAGACCGATAGAAACAGCGTCTACTGATTCGAATTGCAACGTGACGAAACCGATGAGTTCGTCGTCAAGAATGGCGAACGTTGTATCACCTCGCTCATCTGCATCTAAAAATAAGGCGAGATCTTCTTCGTCAGCATCCATATTGTAAAACGCGTATTCGCCTTCATAGCGCCACTCGAAGGCGATACGTTCGGCTTGCTCTTGGGTGAGTGGTTGAAACGTATGGCTCATAAAAATTCCTCGTCTCTGATCGAATTGGTCATGCTACACTCAAATCGTATCATGAAAATAAGGGGAGGGAACATGATGGCAGTCAAATTGGACATGGTCGGGATCGTCGTGACGGATATGAAGCGGTCGCTCGATTTCTATCGGGCGCTCGGGTTTGAGATTCCAGAAGCGATGAACGGGGAAGCACATGTAGAGATTGATGAAGGAGGCGTGCGTCTCGCGTTCGATACGGTAGAAGTGGCCGAATCGGTATACGGGGAATGGAAACAGGCAGACGGGCATCGAATCGAGCTTGCCTTTTTATGTGACAGTCGTGAGTCATTGAATGCTTTGTATGACTCAATCCTTGAACAAGGTTATGCGTCACACAAAGCACCGTGGGATGCGTTCTGGGGTCAACGTTACGCCATCCTGTACGATGCGGATGGGAATTTGATTAGTCTGTTCGCCTCATAAAAATAATCCCGGGCCATGTGGCTCGGGATTATTTTTTGTCGTGGCACTCTCCCCATGAACAAAGGGCATTCATGGCGGGTTGCAGTCCGAGGGCGTCTTCGGTCAATGAATATTCGACGTGCAGGTGCTTCTCGGTCGAGTAGTCGACACGGCGAACCATGCCGAGCTGCTCGAGCTCGCGCAATTGGTCGGTCAACACTTTTCGGCTGACGTCCGGAATCGCTCGTTGAATATCAGAAAAACGAAGCGGTCCATCTTGAAGCGTGCAGTACACTTGGGGGCGCCATTTGCCGCCGATAATCTCAAGTGCGCGGTTGACGGGGAACGATGTGGTCATGTTCAAGGAACCTCACTTTCGGGTAGTTACTTCAATGTGCGTACTTTTTTTCTTGCTTCAATGACAGTATCTTATCGTTACCCGCTAAATTGAGCAAACAAAAAGGAGTAAATGAAACATGACATATCCAAGAACGTTTTCACACATCGGTCTTTCTGTACCGAGCGTCGCTGAGGCCGTAAAATTTTATGAGGACGTGATGGGGTGGTATACGATTATGACACCATCAGACGTCGTTGAGGATGATTCGCCAATCGGTGTGATGTGTACCGACGTCTTTGGACCGGGCTGGGGCAAATTCCGAATCGCTCATATGTCAACGGGAGACGGAATCGGGATTGAGTTGTTCGAATTCCCGAACAACGAAACACCAGAAGACAACTTCGAGTTTTGGAAGACAGGGATCTTCCACTACTGTGTACAAGACCCTGACATCGAAGGGCTCGTCGAGAAAATTGTCGCTCACGGCGGGAGACAACGGATGCCGATTCGTGAATACTACCCAGGTGAAAAACCGTACCGCATGGTGTACTGCGAAGATCCATTCGGCAACCTCGTTGAAATTTATTCACACTCATACGAACTCACGTATTCGGAAGGAGCTTACTAAACATGAAAGCATGGCTACTCGATCAACCTGGTCTTGATCATCTGCATATTGGAGAAATCGACCGACCGACGCCAGGAGCGGGAGAACTGTTGATTCGTGTCGAAGCGGTCGCCTTGAATCCGGTCGATTATAAAGTCGGATCAAACGGAAACCCGAATTGGTCATATCCACACATTCTCGGTGTCGACCTCGTCGGAGAAGTCGTTGAGGTCGGTTCGAGTATCGCCAACATCATTACGGGTTCGCGTGTGGCTGTTCATACGGATCTATCGAAATATGGGGGATTCGCCGAGTATACGGTCGTCGATGCCCGGGCGTGTGCGGTCGTTCCGCAAGGTGTAAGCGATGAGGCGGCGGCTTCTATCCTGTGTGCGGGGATGACAGCATATGAAGCGGTCATGCAGAAGCTGAACACGCGAGATAAGGAGACGATTCTCATACACGCAGGAGCGGGCGGTGTCGGTGGATTTGCGATTCAGCTCGCAAAACGGCTCGGTCTGAAGGTATTCACGACGGCATCTCCTGAGAACGTTGAGTGGGTAGAATCACTCGGGGCGGACGTGGTGATTGATTATAACGTTGAGGACGTGACGGCACGGATCATGGAAGAAACAGATGGACGTGGTGTCGACCTGATTTTGAATACAGTCGGACGAGACGTTGCGACAGCAGACCTAGATCGTCTCGCATTCAGCGGACACCTCGCCTACATCGCCGGGCCACCAGACATGACGAACATGAAAGGCTTCACGTTATCTCCTTCGATTCACGAAGTGGCACTCGGGGCGGCGCATGCGAGCGAGGACGAACATGCGATTCGCAACTTGGCGTATATGGCCGAAGAGATGATGAACTTGCTCGATGCAGGTGAACTGAACGATCTCGTCACAGAAGTGTTGTCGTTCGACCAATTGAAAGAAGGTCTCGAAAAACTACAAACGCGAAAAGTGCGCGGTAAACTCATCGTCCGCATTCGCGACTGAAGAGAGGACTCCCTGTTATACTGACAGGGAGCTTATTTGTCGAGGAGGGGAAAGAATGGAGCGATTGGCAGACACGTATCGTCAGACGAACGTTCAATTGAGCGGTCACGGCAAACGGGAAGCCGGGGTATTGAAACGCGCATTTGAGCATGTGCGTGAAGATGAGCCGAGTGATCAGTATGGACAGGGGAAAACGATTCGACAGTTCGAAGAGAAGATGGCACAGGTTCTTGGGAAAGAGTCGGCAGTATTCTTTCCAAGCGGTACGATGGCACAGCAGATTGCGCTACGCATTTGGTGTGATGAGACAGGGAAGAAAAAGGTCGCATATCACCCGCTGTGCCACCTTGAAATTCATGAGCAGGATGGTTTAAAAGAGTTGCATCACATCGAACCGATTTTAGTGGGGGACGAAAACCGATTGATGACGCTCGAAGAGATTCAAGCGTTATCGGACATCGCGTGTCTGTTGCTCGAACTGCCACAACGAGAAATCGGTGGGGAATTGCCGACGTTCGAGGAACTTGTGGCAATTCATGAACACTGTCGTGAGAAAGGGATTCATCTACATCTGGATGGTGCACGACTGTTCGAATCGCTTCCGTATTATGAAAAAGAGGCTTCTGAGATTTGTGCGCTCTTTGATAGCGTATACGTCTCGTTTTATAAAGGAATCGGTGGCATTGCCGGCGCCATCCTTGCTGGACCGAAGGCATTTTGTGACATGTCGAAAGTATGGAAGCGACGCTACGGTGGTGACTTGATCAGCTTATATCCATACATCCTGTCCGCGGATTATTATTATGAGCTACGAAAAGACAAGATGGCCGAGTATCGAAACGAGGCCGTCCGCTTAGCAGCACGCTTCAATGAACTCGATGGCGTGTGGACGACTCCACGCATCCCGGTCACGAATATGTTCCATCTTCATTTTCAAGGGGAGAAGGAAGAGCTTGGTGAGAAGATTGCGCGCATCCAAGAAGAAACAGGAGTAGGCATTACGGGGTATCTTGTTGAAAAAGACGGACACTGTTCAACCGAAGTAAGCATCGGAGATACGTTTGAACGGATTACGCGAGAACAGCTTGATGGATTGTTTCGGCAGTTCAGATGAATCAAAACATGCACCATTCCTTTTCGGGAACGGTGCATGTTTTTTACTGGCTTACAATCGCTTCGAGACGATCGAGTTGGGAAGTGAACCCTTCGACAGCGCCCATTTCGACGACTTGTTGGAGAGCCTCTTCATTCGTGAATTCGGAGCGACTAATGAATAACGTGCCTTCCGATGTATCGAGAAATTCATTTGTGATCGTCATGACAGGCAAGTCCGGATTGACGTGTCCGTCCGCATCCGAGAATGCATCCGTATAGACGATTTGGGAGTATGGATCGATGTCGATAAAGGTTGATTTGCCCCATGATTCCATACCATAAAAGTCACCTTGTTCTTTGTCGACACAAGTCATGCAATAATGCCAAATCCCCCCCGGTTTGAAGTCGAAGCTGTATACTTTCGTCTCCCATCCGGACGGTCCCCACCATTTCTCTAAATGTGCAGGTGTCGAGAATGCTTCAAATACAAGTTGGCGTGGTGCCTTGAACAGACGTTCCATAATCAATGTCGTGCCCTCTATATGTGATTTGACCGTACTCATGATCCATTCTCCTCTCGCTGTGACTCCGCTAAAAACGTCTCCAATCGATCGAGTCGCTCTGTTTCCCGAGCCATATAGGTCCGCCAAGCATCTAATGGTTCGAGTGCTTGAGACTTGAGTGCATAACGTCTTCGATTGGCATCAATGGTTACTGTGACGAGACCTGCATCATACAGAATTCGCAAGTGCTTCGATGTCTGCGGTTGACTGATCCCAAGCTGATTTGCCATCATTCCGACCGTCCACTCTTGTTTCCGTAACAATTCGATCATCCGCAACCGGTTCGGGTCGGCTAACGCATGAAACAAAGAAGCCAATCTCTCTTCCATTTTTCGTCACCGTCCTCTTGCTTTTAATATTCCTAATTAGGAATATTCCGTAACAGGAATACTCAATATTTAAACAATAAATCAAGTAGCATCTCACCAATCGGTCGTTCTTTTCCTTCATAAGGAAAAGCGTGGATATGGATGGCGGGATTAAAATTCAATTCGATGATACCGTATTCGATTTGCGCATCATCGAGAGAGGGAATCATCATATCGACACCACAGATGGTTGCCCCGACTGACTTAGCGGCATCGACAGCAATACGCTTATAGATGTCAGAAATTTGATCCGTATAGTCGATACTATCTCCGCCGGTACTGATATTAGAGTTTTCGCGTAAGAAGACACGCTCATCGAGAGCGGGAATACTATCGGGTGTCTTGCCTTGAGCACGTAAAAATGAGATGACGACCTCGTCGATTTCGATTTTCTCGAGCGGTGTCTTGTATCCTTTTCCGCGTAACGGGTCTTCATTTTTTGTCGCAACGAGTTGACGGATCGAAGAGGTGCCATCTCCAGTGACGTTCGCCGGGACACGATGGAGGATGCCCGCGACGTCATCTCCGATGACGAGGAAGCGATATTCTTTTCCGGGTAAGAATGTCTCAAGTAAAACGACATCATCAAACGTTTTCGCATACTGAAATGCAGACCGTGCTTCCTCATACGTCGCTCCGTCTTTAAAAATGTGAATACCGACTCCGAAGTTTGTGGACTTTGGTTTTAAGACGATGGGTTGTTTTGAAAATGAATGCCATGCCTGACGTAAATCTGATTCATCTTGAAGTTCTACCCCTTCAGGGACACGAATGCCATGCTCTGCGAGTACAAACTTTGTCACCGTTTTATTCTCCATCATTAAGACGGAAACATAATTGTCTTTTGATGTTTTCGTTGCCTGTTTGACGTATTCTTCGTGTTTGCCGTTTCGAATCCGAATGAACTGGTCGGAACGATCGATGACATCGACACGATAACCACGTTTAATTGCGGATTTCATTAAGATTTGAGTAGACAGTTCCAGGTCGGCATAACCGTGGATGCGAAAACGATTTGCATAGGCGTCCTCATAAAAGTGTTCTGCTTGGGCGAGGGACCATGCGTGATAACCCGTCTCGGTCATAATCGTCTTTAATCGGGAAGCGTACGTCCGGTCCACGTGATCAATTTTTTCGCGTATAGCTGGAAAGACATCTTCGAAGCCGAGGTCATACTGTGTGTTGAACGAATCGATGGCGTCGAGAAGTTCTGTCGCGTACGTGTGTAAAGGTATGGCGTAACCATCTCGAGTCAATATGCTTGCGGGAGACATGCCTTCTTTGGCGACACGTTGTTGATTATTGTACGCTTCAGCTTGCCAATCGACATGAGATGTCTCCTTAGTAAAGGTCAAGTACAACAAAAACAGATGAAGGAACCGTAAATCTGAACGAGCAATTCCGGTCTTTTCAAACGGATTCAAATCGATATTGCGAATTTCAATGTAATCGATACCGTGTGCCTCGAGTTGATTTAAGTCGTTACCACCTTTCGATGTTTTCAATCGGATGGGGGAGTAGAGTTCGTTCGGATTGGCAATCTCGCCTTTGGCAATGAACCGTTTTACATCGTCTATATAACTTGAGAGTGTCGCATAATTTGGATAAAGCGGTTCAACATTCGTGTACCCACAGTCGCTATTCCGATAGGACAATGCTTGTTTATTTGAAAAAGTGTCTACATGGAGCGCTTGCATCTGGCTGACACATCGTTCTTCATAACTCGCATGTACGGCTGGGGTAGCACCGAGCAAATAGACGATGAGCCAACGCATTCGTAAATATTGACGAACTAACTTCAAATATAGGTGATCTTTGAAGTGTCGATTTTGTTCAGGGGATCCTTCGTATAATGCGGATAACATCTCATCGGAAAATGAAAAGTTGAAATGGATTCCAGAAATGAGTTGTTTTTTCGCACCATATTTTTGGAGCAGATGCTCACGATAACGGCTAGCCTCTATTCCGGACACACCAAAATCAGCGAGTGGAATCGTACCACCTTCCGGCAAGGCACATGGCATCGATTGTGGCCAAAGGCGTTCATCGCCTATGTTGAGCGCCGTAATATCGTAAAGCGTTTCTAAGAAATGATGTGCCGCCTCAATCGTTGGAAACGTCGGGGTGACAAGCTCAATTTGACTTTCAGAAAAGTCGGTCGTGATATATGGATGTGTCGCTTTATGACCGAGTGCTTTTGGATGCTTCGTAACAGCTAGTGTGCCTTCTGACGTGACTCGTAACATTTCTCGCTCGATGGCAAATTTTCCACTTGTGATGAGATGGTGGGGTAGTTGATTAAACTGCTTTTGCAAGGGAAATCACTTCCTTTTTCGTTAGTCGGACAAAGAGGGCGGAGACAAGCCCTTTTGTGATACTTGAGATGGCGATACTCCACCAGATGGCATCGATTCCGAGATAAGGCTCAAGAACAAATGCGAGCGGGATACGGGCCACTGTGAAAATAATCGAGATGGTCGCGGGGATTTTCGGTAATCCGAGTCCTGAGAAGTATCCGTTTCCGATCATTTCAATCGATGAGAAGACGAGCGAAATGCCAATAATTCGCAAGTAGCTCGCCCCAATTTCGATGGTTCGAACGTCATCGACGAATAGACCAATGAGTAAATCTGGGACGATTAAAAATAACAACATGATGAATCCTGTGTAAACCATCCCGAGTCGGGTCGTTACCCGGTAACCTTCATGAACACGATCTACTTTTCGTGCCCCGAGGTTTTGACCGGTATAGCTAGCCATTGCTCCGTTCAAGCCACCAATCATCATGTAGGCAATCGATTCGATTTGAAGTCCGATGCGCTGTGCCGCAATCGCTTCCGTCCCGTATGAGCCAATCATGCGGGCAAGAAAAATACTGATTACCGTGAACAAAATCCGTTGGGTTGCCATCGGAAAACCAAGACGGATGATTTCTTTATAGTCAGCTCGAGTCGGCTGAACGACTTCATCCCAATTGAATAATGTACGAGCGCGGTGCCAAAACAATCCGAACATCATGACGTTGGCGACAAGTGTTGCAAGGGCAGCCCCGATCACACCGAGTTGGAATGGATAAATGAAAATCGGGGAGAGAATCATATTGAGGATGACACCTGTCGCATTGATTCGCATCGCTGTTGTCGTATTGCCATATGCACTGAATAGACGAGCAAACAGCAAATTAAAGAAAGAAAAGATGAGCATCGGCGCGCTGACGAACAAATATTCATACGCAAGCTGCTCCACAGCGGGGGCACCCATATTCAAAAAGCCGATGAATGTATGACCGAACATAATTAGTAGAGAGGCGTACGAAAGACCGAGTGTTAGATTCAGACGCCTGCTGGCCCAGACATGACGCTGAACCGAATTGAGGTCACGTCTCCCGACAGCTTGTGATACTTTGATGCCGGCGCCAACGACAATCAACGATTGAATCGCCTGTCCGAGCATGATATAAAAACTAGCTGCACCGATACTTGCCACAGCATCGCTCCCGAGCGCACCGACCCAAAACATGTCGACGAGACTATACGTAAATTGTAATAACGAGCTACCGACGAGCGGAAGGGCAAGAGCCAGAATGACGCGTTGCACGTTTCCAATCGTCAAATCGACAGTTTTCACAAAGCAAGACTCCTTACATTCTTTATATAACCATTTAGTTATATATAAGCACGGTATAATAGAATTGGCAATCATGATAGCCGAATCGATGAAAAATGGACACAAAAAAAGGAATTCGTGATGAATTCCTTAATGTCGATAACCGCGAATCCAAGTCGTCATGTAGACGAGTGTCGCGATGATGAGCGTTGAAGCGAGTGCATAGATCGGATAGGCGGGAAGTGTATCTTCAAACAACGGATAGAACATAAACGACCCCATAAAAATAGGAACGGAGATGCCGAACGAGATGTATGCCGCTTTTGTCGATTTCACTGTGATGATTTGTTCACGCTCATCGACTTCACTAAATTCAGTCATGCGGACAGACCATTGAGTGAAGCTCAACTGCTTGTTCGGCCGGGAGTTAAACGAATAGACTGTCCAAACAATGCCAAAAACAACAAGTAAAAGTAGGGGAAGCAGATTGAATTCAACTAAGAATCGGTCAGACTCGCTGACGGTCTTCGACACATCGGATAAAAATGAGCTGAATAGAAATGCCATCAGGACATACAGGATGATGCTGGAAATAGACTGAACGACAACGTGTTTCATTTTCTTTCCTCCTCGATTGTGAATATAGATTCGACCGGTTCCTCGAACACCCGTGCGATGTGCATCGCCAGCATGAGTGACGGTGTGTAGCTGCCTTTCTCGAGCGAGATGATCGTCTGTCTCGTCACACCGACCTTTTCGGCCAGGTCGCCTTGGGTTAACTGGTGCCGGGCACGCAGTTCTTTCACGCGGTTGACTAATGGCATCGTGCCACCTCATTTCTAGTTTCTACCACTAGTGTAAAACAAACTTTACATAATGTAAAGAGGACTTTACTCATTTGGGGATGATACAATAACGATATAGTCGAAAGGGGAGATGAGGGATGAAGGTGATTAGTGGACAACATCACGTGTCAGCGATGACCGGGGATGCTAAGAAGAACTTGCGATTCTACACGGAAATACTAGGGATGCGGCTCGTCAAAAAGACGGTTAACCAGGATGACCCATCGATGTATCACTTGTTTTATGCAGACGAGACGGGTACACCTGGAACCGATTTGACGTTCTTTGAGTTACCGTTTCTCGGACAGACGTATCGAGGGTCAAGCAGTATTTCCCGGACAGCACTCAGGGTGCCGGATGGAGCGCTCGCGTACTGGCAGGAGCGTTTTGACGCGTTCGATGTATCTTACGGAGAAATCGAGTCGGTTTTAGGAAGGGCAACCCTTTCGTTCGAAGATCATGAGGGTCAACGTCTCTGTCTTGTAGAAGGAGGGAGCGGGACACCTTGGAGCAAAGGTCCAGTGCCAACGGACCTCGGCATCTTCGGTCTCGGGTTTAGTGAGTGGACGGTACGGCGGATTGACAAGACGGCACGGGTGCTGACAGAAGTGCTTGGCTATCGATATGTAACGACATTTGAACGGGATGGTCATGACGTGCGTGTCTTTGAGACGGGTGAGGGTGGTGTGGCGACAGAGATCCATCTCATCGATCGGCCGGATTTGCCATCGGAACGACCAGGGCGAGGAAGTGTGCATCATGTGGCGATTCGAGTGGAACAATCAGACGATATGACGAAATGGATTGAGAAGCTTGACGCACATGGGATCAGCCACTCTGGTCTCATTGACCGCTATTATTTCCAGTCGATTTACTTCCGCGAACCGAGCGGAATCTTAGTGGAACTGGCAACAGATGAACCGGGATTTGCGACGGATGAATCGCTTGAGACACTCGGAGAGCGATTGGCCTTGCCGCCATTTCTTGAGTCGAGACGAGTGGAAATCGAATCGAGACTAAAGAAGCTATAGTCGAGTGAACATTCATAACTGTCATGAGGTGAATGAATTGGAGACGCAGGCAGTCAATCTTGTAATTGCCAGATTACTAGGTAAAATTATCGAGCAATATCCCCCTCATCAATGGATAAAAACAGAAGAGGCATTTCCGCATCCTTATCAGTTCAATAAAGTGAGTTATGACTATTCTGGTGAGGTTGAACCGATGACGCTGGAAACATTTCAAGACTTGGTTAACAAGCTCGGAAATAACCATGGGTACTCATCCAAATTCGAAGAGTTGCTACACAATATTTATATCAATCAATGGGTGCCAACATTCACATCAAATTTCGGTAAGCATTGGCAATGCTACCATGACTTATTGTTTGATGCGTATAACGATTGGAAATATACACATTTTGAATTGTATGATGAAGATGGAAATGAACTCGATGAAGAGTTAGAAAATAACCTGAATGAATGTTTTGAAGATTTCATTCATCAGACGTCCCCAGAACTATATGTGAAGAAAATGATAAAACTTTGGTGGCGATGATTCCTAAAAGCAGAGACATACAAAAACCCGACGATTTTTTCAGTCCGTCGGGTTTTGTGCGCCTAGGAGTAGGGCAAGTTCGTTCGTTCGGTTGACGACGAGATCCGCAATCGTGTAACGATCGAGTACATGAAGAAACGCCAACATGGCTTCATTCAAAACTCCTCGTAAATCACAGGCAGGTGCGATGACGCATCGGCCTTCCCCGAAGCATTCCACGAGTTCGAAGGGTTCCATCGTCCGAACGACTTCCCCTACATTGATGTCATCCATCGGTCGTGCGAGTCGAAAGCCGCCGCCTCGACCACGCACCGATTCCAAATAACCATATTTCCCAAGCTCATATACGACCTTCATGACATGGTTTTTGGAGATGTTATATTGGTCTGCCACTTCTTGAATCGTGACGAGCCGATGTGAAAACGTAGCGCTATACATCAATGTTCGCAGTGCGTAGTCACATGTTTGCGTGAGTCTCATCCATCATCACCTCTCGTTTCATTGTACAAGACAATCCCAAAAAGTGCGATTCGAACAAATGTGAAAGGGTAATGGCGAAAATAAGTCAGAAACGTGAAATCTACTTTAAACAAGTATTTAATATATTGCTTTAAAGTGACTTGTCTCACATAATGAACGTGTACAAAACAAAAGGGGGAAATTCACATGTTAGATCAACAAACGATTGAGATTATAAAGGCGACGGCACCAGTTTTGAAAGAACATGGTGTGACGATCACGAAGCATTTTTATCAACGAATGTTTGAACAAAATCCAGAAGTTCGTCACTTCTTCAACCATACGAATCAAAAGCGAGGACGTCAGCCAGAAGCACTCGCGAACGCGGTTTATGCGGCTGCCCTTCATATCGACCGACTCGAAGCGATTCTTCCTGCCATCCAACCAGCACTTCATAAACATAAAAGTTTGAACATCCGACCGGAGCATTATCCGATTGTCGGTGAGAACTTGCTTGCGGCGATTCAAGACGTACTCGGTGAAGCTGCAACACCTGACATCATCGATGCATGGGCAAAAGCTTACGGTGTGATTGCCGATGTCTTCATCTCACTCGAGAAAAAAATGTATGATGACGCGCCATGGGTCGGATTCAAACCGTTCGTCATCGAAGAAATCATAGTAGATACACCTGAAGTGAAACGATTCCGTCTCGTCGCGAAAGATGGAGTTATTGGCACAGCCATCCCAGGACAATACGTCTCGGTTCAAGCGCGCATTGCGGGAGAGGACATCCTACATCACCGTCAATATAGTGTCATCGAGACGACAGAAGACGGCTACTGGATTGCGCCGAAAGCGGAGGGACTCGTCTCAAACTGGCTCCATGAACAGACGGTCGGAACAGAAGTCCCGATGAGCGCACCAGCAGGAGAATTTATCCTTGAAACGTCTGATCGTCCGCTCACACTCATCGCGGGAGGAATCGGGATCACGCCCCTCTTCAACATGGCGAAGACGGCACTCGAACAAGGACGTCCTGTCACGTTATTGCACGCAGTTCGGAGTATGGACCTTCGTCCGCTCGGAGACGAACTCGATGAACTCGTGAATCAAGGGCTTAAACTCATCACACACGTGGATGACGTATCGGGTTGCATGAATAAGTCACACCTTGAAGCACTTGATGTGGAAGGGCATGATGTTTATACGTGCGGACCGAGTGCGATGATGGAGACGGTTGTACGTGTGATTCCACAGGCACGATATGAATTTTTCGGACCGTCTGGAGTTCTTGCGACCAACTAAAAAAGACGACTGGAAAAAGTCGTCCTGATGCACAATATAGGTTATTCCGTGAGTTCACTTGAATGTATGACTTGTTTGTTGGCATCCAATGTTTCAAGTGACCACGAACCATCTGACGGTCGTGATGTTTCAATGACATATGTCATGGTGTAGCTTTCAATTTCGGGATCGTTGACAAGAAAATCTTTTGAGACATCGTCACCGTTTAACCGTAAATAGACGACATCTTCCGGTCGCTCTTTAAGGTGAACACCGATGTACTCCATGTCTTCAACTCGAAGGATGACGAAATCAAAAGGCTGATTCGGCTCTGTTTGTTTCGTGACAGACCCTAAGTTCCCTGTTTCGACATCAATCTCAGCTAGACCGATGACGGAGCGGTCTTCATTTGTGTAAAAAGAGAGAACGGACTGTTCCATATTATGAATTTCAAACGTATACCAATTGTTCGTCGTCATATAACGATTCATTTCTTTTTCGGCATTTTCGTATGACTTGTCAGTCTGAATGTTAGTGTAGGTGTAAAGTCCGACACCGACTGCGATGGCTACGATGATGAGACCGGAAACGATTGTGAGTAAGATGATTCGCTTCGACATGATTGTTCCTCCTGACTTTTATAAATACGAACACCCCATGCTTCGCCAATGCGTACATGGGGTGTTTGAATTAGTACGTCAAGCTCGCGGCGACGATGATGCCGACGACGAGTGATGCGGCGAACAAGCTGAAACCGATAGCCATGTTGCCGTTCTCGACTTCTTTTTCTAAGTTCACGCCTGGTGTAAGGACGTATTCGAACGTCCAGAACGCCAATACTTGGGCGGCGATCCCGACGAGTCCCCAGATGAATGCATCGAGCAAGTTGACGCTGTTCGCCCAGACTGTATAAATGACGATGGCAAGTCCGAGCGCTTTCCCCCAGAGTTTCAAGGCGACGGCCATGTTGCCTTCTTTGATTAACTTACGTTCTGAATATTTGGTCGTCAGGGCGAAGATGATGAGTCCCGCGAGAATGAGACCGAATCCTGTCCCGAGGTGGGCGAGGAAGCTTAAGATTGAATCGAGTGTGATGAATGTCATGAGTTCGTCTCCTTTTGTGTAGGTGTGCCAACGGCTAAGTAGTAAGATTGGTTGTTTGTGATCATGCTGCCGGCGCGAACGCCGAGTGCGGACGGGTGTCCATTCAAACAGAAACATCCGATCATGTAATGTGTCTCGACGCGACCCTTGACGGTCGTCGTCATCCGTTTCGGAAGTTCGATGAACTGTTGGTACACAGCCGTCTCTTCCGCATACGTTTGTAATGTTTCCCGGTGAAACGGTTGGCCATCTTTCGTATACAAGATGACGGAGTCTCCTTCACGTCCGAACGCCGGTTTTTTGACATAGTCCGATTCGCCGAGAAACGGTGTCTCATCTAAGTAAGTCGGTAAAAAATAGGTGTCGATGATGTCGCGCTCGGTTTCATCGAACAATGTCTCGGTCTCATACAATTCCCAAATGAGGGCTTGTACGCCTTTTGATTGCATGAGGAATGCCGAGAGCGGGTTGAGCAATGACACATGCTTGTGCAGGTTCAGTTCAAGTAACCGAATGCCGATCAAGTCTCCGTCTGGAGCCCGGTCGTCCACAAGATGCTCGATCGGATATGTTTGACGATACAAGATGTCGATTCGTTCGCCCGATGGTGTGTAGACACCGTCTTCGTCGACGAGTAAAGTGTGCAAGGGTACGAATTCAGACGGTAAATCGAGCGTCTCTTGCAGAAAGCGCGCCGTCCACTTGTCTTCGATGTTGTCGCCATGTGCCGTAAAGACGATTTTCGGTGTGCCTTCTCGTTTGAGTCGATTCCACGCGGCGACGATGGCCTTGCGCAGTTCGGTTTTTAGTTGAGCGGTGGCTTCTCTGTTCGGGTCAAGGAGACCAAACTCGGAAGCGACCACGCCGTTCACGTCAAAGAGCTCCTTAATAAAGGTCGGCGTATCTGCATTGAACTCCATCAATTTGAGTTGACCGTCTTTCATGATCCAATCGTAACGACCGATGATCGTCTCCTGCGGCATCGTCTTCTCCCGTAAGAACGGCAGACTCGCCTCAGGGTAACCAAGCAGTAAGAGCGTCTCGTCAGGCAGGGTGCGTAACAATTGATTCGTCTTCCGAAAAATCGAGTCAACCGCCTCGGTTGCCTCTCGGACAGAGGCAACCTGCGAGGCGGTCATCTCAAAACAATCATATAAGGCATATTCTTCATCGTTTAAATCGGGCCAAAAATAAGGGATTTGACTGTAAAGTTCGTCACGTGTCATCCGCCGAATCCACCTTTAGAGCCACTGCCGAGTCCAGATTTTGACGATCCTGATTTTGAGCCGTTCGATACGGAACCGGTCGCGCCACCGTTCGACTTGTAGGATTTGTAGGTAGAAGAATTTTTTAGTGCACTTTTCGAGCGGAACAGGTTCCCGAGTAAGAAATAACTACCATAATGAGGGGAACGATCGTCGTCACAATAATACGACTCGGTCACGTCATCCCAGTCCCAGTCATCACATTCGTAGCCTGTCGGTTCTTCCGGGAGTGCCGCCTCTTCATATTCATCCCCACCGCACGCGGCAAGGGAAGTGGTCAATACCGCAACGGATAGTCCGCTTAAAATTTTCTTGCTTGTCTTCATGTTGATTCCTCCAATTCATAACCAGTCGGTGTGACGTAGATAACATACACACCACGATCTTCATCTGTTTCTGCTGAATCGCGTTCATATTCTTTGCCGGCGACATATAAATACTGGCTCCCGAGCATAGCGAGCGCATCGAGGTGACGGTCGACGTAATAGGCCTCGAGTAACGGGTTGTCAAAACGGTCGTCAAGTGTACGAATCTCGACCTTGATCTCACTCGTTTCGTGTTTGTCGATCAGTCCTTCTGTGTAACGGTCGACATAAATCAAGAAGTATTGATCACCTTCTAAGGCGGATGAGCGTTGTTTATAGGTCATGCCGTCTTTGACGAAAAACTCACATTCACGACGAGCTAGCACTTCGTCTAAGCCGAGAGACGTGTAATGGTATAGTGGTTCGAACGATAATTCATTTTTATAGAGACGATACTCTAAGACGATGGAGTTCATAAGTCAGTCCTTCCTTTTTTCTTCTTATACGGAATCACCATCAAAATGGTTTCGTGAATCTTTTTGTGGTTACGTTTAGTATATAAGAGAGAAGGAGGGGGAAACAGTGCATATCTTATTTCGTGTGTGGAAAGGGTTAGCGAAATTATCATTTTTGAATGTCGTCTTAGCTTCGATTGGCATCATTATCTTAGGAACCGTGCTCGGTTATGTTTTAGAACCAGAGACATTCAGATCATTGTTTGATTCGTTCTGGTGGACGATGACGACATTGACGACCGTCGGATACGGGGACTTTTATCCATCCTCCGTGGCAGGGCGATGGCTCGGGATATTCTTATTCCTATTCGGGATTGGGATTATCGGGGCGTTGATTGGAAAATTGGTTGAAATCGGTGCGACGTTTCAACGGCTAAAACGGGAGGGAAGACTAGTGTATCGTGGAGAAGGACATTATGTGTATATCGGGTGGTCCCCGAAGACGAAGAAAGCAATCGATGAAGTGCTTAACTACGAACCGAAAGCAGAGATCGTATTGATTGATCAGTTAGTTGAGGAACCGTACGTGCACGATCAAGTTCACTTCGTATCAGGCGATGCTTCGGATGAAGCGGTATTGCTGCAAGCAAACGTCTTGAAGGCGCGACGCGTCGCGATTTTTGCGGATGCCCGTATCACGGAGACGTTACTCGCCGATGGGAAGTCGTTATTGATCGCGTCAGCGGTCGAGGCACTCTCTTCTGAGTATCAGGTGGACTTGCACACGGTCGTCGAAGTGTGTGAAGAAAGAAATATCTCGAAATTCAAACACGTCCGCGTCGACGATTTTATTTTAGCGAACGACTCGGTCTCCCTCTTGATGGCAAAAGCGACGTTACAACCTGGAACGACAGCAATTTTCCGTCAGTTGCTGAGCAAACAGTCAGGTGGGAACATTCAAGCGTTGAAACCAAAAGTCGAGTGGCAGAATGTTCGACAAGCAAATACAGCGTTACTTGAATCAGGGGTGACACTCATCGCGGTCAATGACCGCTTGGATGTGGCGACGATGCTCGATTTGCCGCTTCAGGAAACAGACATGTTATATGTCGTCTGTCATGACGATGTATTTGAACGATTATCGTAAGGAGTGAAACCATGCATAACGGAACGTTTATCCGAAAGATGACACGCATGCAAAACGTGCAACGATGGGACGAATATGCCCCCCATTATCATGATAATGCAGCGAGTCACAGCTTTCGTGTCGCGGTCTTCAGCTTGATCGCGGCTTATGTGGAAAAAGAGAACGGGCGTGAAGTCGACTTGCTCGATTTGCTCGGGAAAGCCATTTTCCACGATATGAATGAAGTACAAACGGGTCCGATCATGCACCGGACGAAAAAAGAACCGACCTTGATCGGTCACATCGAGCGTATGGAACGAACAGCGAGTCTCGGTCTTGTCGAGCTGCTGTCGCAATCATTACGTCCTCACTTTCATCGTTTCGTGGTGGAAGCGGAAGATGATTCGTTCGAAGGTCGAATCGTGGACGGGATTGATTCGTTCGATGCGATGTTGTTCGTGCGACGAGAAGTCGCGCACGGCTCTCCGCACTTTGATGACAAACTAGAAGAGATGAAAGCCGCACTCCGACATCATCCGATTGATTCGGTTCGCTGGCTGTTCGACCAGGTCGAGGCAGAAACGGATGTGTTGCGATTCATCGAGAACGTCATGCGGATGGATAGTGTCCGTCGCTGGAAAGGTCGCTTTAACACGATTGACGACAACGATGCGATTCATGGTTTCCGGGCTGCCGCGCTCGGTATGTTCAGTGGGCTCTTAGAGCGTGAGAAGTACGACGTCGATGTCGATGTCGCCGAACTCGTGGCTCGTCTTCTCTGTCACGATTTAGTTGAAGGGGTGACCGGAGACGTGCTCGGTCCAGTCAAACATTCGACGCAAGAGACGGGGGCTGCGTTTGAGGCATACGAGCGAGCGGAAAGTGAACGTCTGCTTGGACTGTTGCCTGAGTATATGCAACCGGCGTTCCGTCGATATATGGCTGACTCGAAAGACGATACGTATGAGGGAATGCTCGTCGATATGATGGACAAGCTTGATGCGCTCATCAAGATGAACATGGAGCGGAAGATGAACGGGGCCGAGTATGAGGTCACGTATCGCGAGCAGCTCCGTAAAGTCCAGATGCGATATGAGAATCCAAGCATGATTTTCTTCCTGGCGTATATCTTGCATGATTTAGACTATGTCACTAGTTAAAACCGTTTATCTTGAAGTCGCATACCTAAAAGGGTGCGGCTTTTTTTATATCATTTATTGACATATATCATTTAACGATATATATTGAGTGTAAGAAATATATCATTCAATGATATAGGAGGTGGAAAGATGCCGCGAACGGACTCATTAGAGTTAGGGGAACTGACGGATAGTATGTTTTATATCCTGTTGGCGCTCACGACGCCACGTCATGGCTATTTAGTCATGCAATTTGTCGAAGAGACCACGCGAGGGCGAATGCAAATTGGTCCGGCTTCGATGTATACGATTATCAAAAAGTTGTTGAACGCCGAACTGATTGAACCGATGGATGGGGACGGAAAGAAAAAGAACTATCGAATCACGAATAAAGGCCGCTCGATTTTAACGGATGATGTGAAGAGACGACAGGCGATGGTCGAAGATGCCTGTGCCATTTTGGATATGGAGGGATCAAGATGAGACAAAAGTATATGTCGAGCTGGGGATTGGCGTTTGCTGAAGAGCGTGAGATGCGGAAACTAGAACGAATGGCGGCCAAGGGATGGCATTTGAAGAAGTTTGCCCCGCTAGGATACACGCTCGTTGAAGGGGAACCGGAAGACGTTCAGTATAGTTTGGACTATCGTACTCGTCCAGACGAAGACTACTTTGACCTGTTTGCGTCGAGCGGGTGGGAACATGTCACATCAACCGGGGATGAGATTCATATTTTCAAAGGAAATCGAGATGCCAAGCCGATTTACTCGGATGTCGAAACAACAGAGGAAAAATATCATGACATGGAGCGTCAGATGGGAAGGGCTGCGCTCATCCTAGGTATTTTATGGATTGCCCTCTTTTCGTTGTTTCAGTTTGATTGGCCAACCGTTGTCGAGACAATATTGATTGGGATTCAACTACTCGTGACGATCGGTCTCGTGTTTACAGGACTTCCGTACATCGGCTACCGTTTCAAACGCAAACGAATTAGCCGGGAAGGATGACTAGGCGGATGGCACAAGCCATCCGTCTTTGTTTCGTTCGACTGAACTATTCGAATGAGAAATAGTTAGGGAGAGAGAACTGTTTTTTAGTCTCTATCTATGCAACAAAATCAAAATCCTTCACAATAATTAATGCAAGCGTTTTCGTTAACTATTTGAGGAGGAATGAAGGATGTTGAAGAAACGACAAGGGATTGCTGTTCTAGCTGGAGTGACATCGATTGCACTGCTTTCAGGGCAACCGGTCGCACAGGCAGCGACCCCACAGAACGGTACGATGATGCAATATTTTGAATGGTACGTTCCAAACGATGGGCAACACTGGAACCGACTCTCGAATGATTCGCAGCATTTGAAAGACATCGGGATCTCCACGGTTTGGATTCCGCCGGCGTATAAAGGGACGTCTCAAAATGATGTTGGATACGGGGCCTATGATTTGTATGATTTAGGAGAGTTCAATCAAAAAGGGACGACTCGGACAAAGTATGGAACAAAAGCGCAGCTACAGTCGGCGATCTCGAACTTACGCGGGAAAGGGATTGGCGTATATGGGGATGTCGTCATGAACCATAAAGGCGGAGCGGATTATACCGAGTCCGTTCAAGCGGTCGAGGTCAATCCTTCTAACCGAAATCAAGAGACGTCTGGGGAATATGCCATTTCTGCCTGGACGGGATTCAACTTTGCGGGCCGCAACAATACATACTCCCCGTTCAAGTGGCGTTGGTATCACTTTGACGGGACTGATTGGGATCAGTCACGGAGTTTGAGCCGTATCTACAAATTCAAGAGCACGGGTAAAGCATGGGACAGTGAAGTGTCGGGTGAGAACGGGAACTATGACTACTTGATGTACGCCGATGTCGATTTTGAGCATCCGGAAGTACGTCAGGAGATGAAAAACTGGGGGAAATGGTACGCAGATTCACTCGGATTGGACGGCTTCCGACTTGATGCGGTGAAGCATATCAATCATTCATACTTAAAGGAATGGGTGACGAGTGTTCGTCAGGCAACCGGAAAAGAGATGTTCACTGTTGCGGAGTATTGGAAGAATGACTTAGGGGCCATCAATGATTACTTGGCCAAGACGGGCTACACTCATTCCGTATTCGATGTACCACTCCATTACAATTTCCAAGCGGCAGGGAATGGTGGCGGTTACTATGACATGCGGAACATTTTAAAAGGTACGGTCGTCGAGCAGCATCCTACACTCGCTGTCACCATTGTCGACAACCATGACTCACAACCAGGGCAGTCACTGGAATCAACGGTCGCGAATTGGTTCAAACCGCTTGCCTATGCGACCATCATGACACGCGGTCAAGGATATCCAGCACTCTTCTACGGAGATTATTATGGAACGAAAGGGACGACGAACCGTGAAATCCCGAATATGTCAGCGTCGCTTCAGCCGATTTTGAAAGCGCGTAAAGATTTCGCCTACGGCACACAACATGATTACATCAATCACCAAGACGTCATCGGGTGGACACGTGAAGGGGTGACGGACCGTGCGAAGTCTGGTCTTGCGACGATTTTGTCGGACGGATCAGGCGGGTCGAAATGGATGTATGTCGGAAAACAGAATGCAGGGGAAGTGTGGAAAGACATGACAGGAAATAACGGACGTCTCGTGACGATCAATGCGGACGGTTGGGGCGAGTTCTTCGTCAACGGTGGCTCGGTTTCCATCTATACGCAACAATGAATCAGTTAGACTTGTCTCTAAAGATAGGGGCGAGTCTTTTTTCTGAATTTTCACCACATAAGTTTTATACGTGATATAATGACCTAGTGTTAATTCTTGATAGGGAATACTTCCGATCCATGAATTCACATTGAACAACGTTGGTTGTTGGTTTTATCTATATTTTTGCGTTGTGACGCTGTTGAATTCAAGGAGGTTGTTATGAGTAAAGAAAAGATTGCCCAATTAAGAAAGCACGTCTCGCCGTTTGAAAAGTCCGATATTCGGATCAGTGTGCGGCAGATGATCAATACGATTCTACCGTTTCTCGTATCGTGGTTTTTAGCGTACCAACTACTGAGTGTCTCGATTTTCCTGACATTGCTGTTCACGCTGATTGCGGCAGGATTTGTCGTGCGAATGTTCATCATCTTCCATGACTGTACGCACGGTTCATTCTTTAAGAACAAGAAGGCGAATGCGATTGTCGGAACCATCACAGGGGTCTTGACGTTATTCCCATACGAGAAGTGGAAGCGGGAGCATGCGATTCATCATGCATCGAGTGGGAATTTGGATAAACGAGGTGTCGGCGACATCTGGGTCATGACGATTGAGGAGTACATAGAAGCGTCAAAATGGACTCGTCTAAAGTATCGCCTGTATCGTCATCCGCTCGTTATGTTCGGTCTCGGACCACTTTGGCTTATTCTCGTCACGAGTCGTTTCAACCGAAAGGACGCGCGGAAAAAAGAACGACAAAATACGTATCTCATCAATATCTCTCTCGTTGTCCTATATAGCGCGCTCATCTATCTGATTGGTTGGCAAGCGTTCTTGATCGTTCAAGGCACGACGATGTTCATCGCCGGTGTGCTAGGAATCTGGTTGTTCTATGTCCAGCATACGTTTGAAGATTCATACTTCGAGGATGAGCAGGAGTGGGATTATGTGAAGGCGGCCATTGAAGGAAGTTCGTATTATGAGTTGCCGAAAGTGCTTCAATGGGTGACGGGTAATATCGGATTCCATCATGTCCACCATCTGAGTCCACGCGTGCCGAACTACCATCTAGAAAAAGCACATACGTCGACACCGCCGTTACAACGGGCGACGACAATCGGACTATTTTCAAGTTTGAAATCGTTACGCTACAAATTGTATGATGCGAACAACAAAACATTCGTCACGTTCCGAGAAGTGCGCCATCTGTTGCGCCGAGCGAACGCGGCATAAAAAAAGATTGTCCCTGATCAAAAGGGACAATCTTTTTAGCGTTTCCAGACCCATTCATCACTCTCATACTTCTTGACGAGCAAATCGATTTCGGCTTGCTGTTCTTTCGTGAAGACAAGCGGTTCGAACGTCAACGAAAAAGCGTCCTTGAAGCCGGTCTCGAATGCGGCCGCTACTTCGTCAAAGGAAACGAAACGATTTAACGTGTCGTTCAAGGCGACGGCTTTTTCGCTGAAGCGGGTTTTTGCTTCTTGTTTCTCCGTCTCATCCATCGCGAAACAGTCAAACAACACCTCATCATCGACGGAGAGAGGAATCGAACCATGTTGAAGCACGGCCCCTTGGTGGCGCACTTGTGCGCTACCCGCAATCTTCCTCCCGTCGACAGCAAGCTCATAGTATGAAGCAGCATCGAAGCAGACAGCCGATTTTGGTTTGCGGAGCGCTTCGCGATCCTCTTCCGTCAATGGTACCGAAAATTCGGCGGGGACGCCGAGTTCGTGATATCCGCGACGAATCCCTTCCGTGAGTAGGCGATAGCTCTCGATGATATTCGTCGGGAGGGCAGGGGTCGATTCGGGCAAGATGACGCTATACGTCAACTCATCCGCATGCAACACGGCACGTCCCCCTGTTAAGCGACGAACGACCGGAATATTGTTCGCTTTGAGGGCGTCCCGGTCCAAGTCACGCGTCGCTCGCTGGAAACGTCCGACGCTGATTGCATGAGGTGCCCATGAATAAAAACGAAGCGTCGGTTTGAGCTCTCCCTTTGCGACCCAATTGGCGATGGCTTCATCAATCGCCATATTTTCAGCCGGTGAAGTCGATTCAGTTCTAAGTAAGTGCCACATCGTACCAGTCATAATCTCTCTTCTTTCTGTTAGTCGATTGGCAACATCGTATGGCGACGCGCCTTGTGTACTTGTTCATCCGCGTGGTATGACGAACGGACGAGTGGACCTGCCTCACAATGTGAGAATCCTTTTGATAGAGCAATCTCTTTCAACTCGGCGAACTCGTCCGGATGGTAGTAACGTTCCACCTCGAGGTGTTTCTTCGTCGGCTGCAAGTATTGACCGAGGGTTAAGATGTCGACGTTGTGCGCGCGGAGGTCATCCATCGCTTCAATCAATTCCTCTTTCGTCTCCCCAAGCCCAACCATGATCGATGACTTCGTCGGGATATCCGGGTTCAATTCTTTCGAACGCTTCAAGAACTCGAGCGTGCGGTCATATGTTGCTTTCGCACGGACTCTCGGTGTGAGGCGACGGACTGTCTCTAAGTTATGGTTCATGATGTCAGGACCCGCATCGATCAACGTCTGCAAGGCAGAGAAATCACCCATCATGTCTGACGGGAGCACCTCAATCGATGTCTCCGGGTTCATGGCGCGAACCGCGCGAACCGTCTCTGCGAAGACAGTAGCCCCGTAATCGTTCAAGTCGTCACGCGCGACAGCCGTGATGACGACGTGTTTCAAGTTCATAAGTCGAACCGATTCGGCGACACGTTTTGGCTCTTCCCAATCGAGCTCGTTCGGTTTTCCGGTCGTGACGGCACAAAAACGGCAAGCACGTGTACAGATGCTCCCGAGAATCATGAAGGTCGCAGTCCGACGTACCGCCCAACATTCATGGATGTTCGGACATTTTGCTTCCTCACATACCGTATGTAAATTTTTCTCGCGCATCATTTTCTTTAGGCCGGTATACGTGTCGTTCGTGTTTAATTTGATCTTTAACCATTCCGGCTTACGTTTCAGTTCCCCTCTTGCCACAATAATTTCCCCCTTTTTGAAAGTTAACCTGTATCGAATTGAGTTTACCAAAAAACGAATCAAAAACGAACCACGGAAATTATTGGTTTTGCCAATACAGTTCACTGTGTATCAAAACAGAAACATTGTTTCAAAATGGTTACGCTTTCACTTGAACAATTGTTTCTAAAAAGTGGAGTTGCTATACTGTTGTTGACCACCTGAATAAGGACCAAATCTAACTGATGCGATCAGGCATGGGGTGAACGAGCGTTGATGAGGCAACGCTTCTTCCTCCATGCCTTTTCGTTTGGGGGTCAGCCAAATTTGACTAAAGGGAGTGGGAACATGAACAAGGCGTGGTCTCGAGTTGTTACCATTCAAACGTGCCATCACAGAAGGAATCGACATGATCATGACGGCGCATATCGGGATGCCACAAATCGAGGACGAGGTCGTCGAATCAGAACGCGGCACGTTCCCACTCCCGGCGACGCTTTCGGATGATGTCATCACGGGAGTGCTTCGTGAGGAACTCGGACATGAAGGAATCGTGGTGACCGACGCACTCAACATGCAAGCCATCGCAGACAATTTTACGGAAGCAGAGGCGGTCATCAAGACGTTCGAAGCGGGGGTCGACATCGCGCTCATGCCGACGATTTTACGCTCGGAAGCAGATGTGATCAAACTCGAAGCAATCTTTGAGGAAGTCATTGCGGCAGTGAAGGGTGGACGTTTATCGGAGGCGACCATCGATGAATCAGTAGAACGTATTTTAACTAAATCAGGCGAGAATTCTCCCTCCTCTAAGCGTCTCGGGGCGAAGCCCGGCGTAGGTGGGAGATGAATCGCCCGGTCCAACAGTTTTCTCTCCCTATGACAGATGTTACGAACAAAAGTTCGTGATTCCGTCAGATTCTCCCTCCCCCTCCGTGGGTATCGGATGAGGAGGACATATCACGATCTGCTGGAGGGAGGAGGGACGGACATGCTGAAAGGCTACAAATATAGGCTCCACCCGACGCCTGCACAGGCCGAGTTCCTCATCAAGACGATCGGCTGCGCCCGGTTCATCTACAACAAGCTGCTCGAGGACCGCATCGCCATCCGCGATGAGGCGAAAGCGGGGATCGTGACGAGACGAAATCCGGCGACACCCGCATCCTACAAGCCCCTGTTCCCGTTCCTCGCCGAGGCGGACAGCCTCGCGCTCGCGAACGCGAAGTTGAACCTCGACACCGCGTTCGCGAAGTTCTTCGCCGGAACGGCCGGCTTCCCGACCTTCAAATCGAGACGACGGTCGCGCGCCTCCTACACGACGAACAACCAGCACGGAACGATCCGCATCGAGGCGGGCAAGGTCCGGCTGCCAAAGGTCGGGTTCGTGCGGTTCACCCAACATCGCCCGTTCGAGGGCGTCATCCGGTCGGCGACGGTCTCGATGACGAGGACGGGCAAGTTCTTTGTCTCCCTCCTCGTCGAACAGGACGATGCACCATGGATCCCAGCCAAGAACAAGGTCGGGATCGATCTCGGCCTAAAACATTTCGCCGTCATGACGAACGACGCGATGGTCTCGGAGAAGATCGACAACCCTCGCTTTCTCCGACAATCCGAGGCGAAAGTCAAGAAGGCGCAGCGCGCTTTGTCACGCAAGAAGATCGGAAGCAAGAATCGTGAAAAGGCCAGGCTGATCCTCGCCAAGAGACATGAGAAGATCGCGAACCAACGCAAGGACTTCCTTCACAAGCTGTCGAGACGGATCGTTGACGAGAACCAAGTCATCGTCGTGGAGACATTGAAATCGAAGAATATGATGCAAAACCACAAGGTGGCGAAGTCCATCGGGGACGTCAGCTGGTACGAATTCGTCCGACAGTTGGAATACAAATGTACCTTCTATGGACGGACGCTCATCAAGGCAGACCCCTGGTTCGCCTCGACGCAGATCTGTTCTTCTTGCGGCGAGAAAGGTCAGAAGAAGGCGATGGATGTCCGTGAATGGACGTGTGCCTGTGGTGCGCATCATGATCGAGACATCAACGCGAGCATCAACCTGTTGATGTTGGCGACCTAAAACGAATTCCTTCAGGGTGGGAACCACCCGACGAGCTTGGTAAATAATCGTGGCTAATAAAAGTACGATCTTCCCAAGAAGCTCCCACTTCAATTTGCGAAGTAAATAAGTGGCGAGTAGTTCACAACTGAAAGCAGAGCGTGGCATTTGGGGAGAAACGATGGACTCCACGACGCTCGAGACAAAGCTCACAGGAGCGAACGCAGTCGTAGGTAGTGCGGTGCATAAAGTGAAGGAACGTGAAATCGCGGAGGCGGCAGTCACTCTCGTGAAGAACGAGAAGAAGACGCTTCCATTCAAACCGAAAAAAGGAGACACGGTGCTCGTCTTGTCGCCAGCGAAAGACCAAACGGATAGCATGGTGAAAACAATCAAGTCACTAGAAAAGAATGCAGGGAATATGAAAGACGTGAACGTCATCACGGCCAACTACTCAGCATCAACGCCGCGTCTAAATCAAAATCCGGCACTACGGCAACAAGTTGAAGCGGCTGACTATATCATCGTCGGTTCGAACGTGAACAACAGCGCGAAATTAAAACCGACATCAGCTGATCATTATGTACCGGCCGAAGTGTTCCGTTATGCAAATGAGACAGGGAAACAATCGGTTTTACTCAGTTTGCGCAACCCATACGACATTGCCGTTCAACCGGATGCCCCGGCACATCTCTTAATCTATGGATTCAAAGGCGATCCGAACGGTCCAGATTCGGAGGCGGGCAACTTGAAGTCGGCAGGTCCGAACTTACCGGCAGGCATTCGTGCCATCTTCGGTGAAGTGAAGCCACAAGGGAAGTTGCCGGTAGATGTACCGAAATTTGTGGACGGTGTGTTCCAAGACGAAAATTACGCGCAGTTCGGTGATGGATTTAAAAACTGGAATCGCTAAAACGAAAATGAGCTCGCCCGAAAATTGGGAGAGCTCATTTTTTCATGCCTCGAAATAGGCGATGACGAGTAGACCGGGACCGGTGTGGGCACCGATGGCAGACCCGACCAGTGTCTTCGTGATGTGCTTCGGTTCGAGATGTTCGCGGACTATCTTCTCGAACTGTTCGGCTTTTTCTAGGTCGTCACCATGACCGATGAAGAGGTCTCCGTTCTCGACGATCGACTTCGATTCGACTGTCCATTCGACCATCCGGCGCATGACCTTTTTATGACCACGCACCTTTTCAATCGGGACGAGCTTGCCGTCCTCGACCGTCAATAACGGTAAAATCGTCAACAAGTCTCCGATGAAAGCACTCGCCTTCGAGACACGTCCGCCCCGCATCAAATATTCGAGCGATTCGACCGTGAACAAGTGGCGGACTTTGCCGACGAGTGAAGTAGCATACGTGACCGTTTCTTCGTACGTATGGTCTTGTCCGTACTCTGCGACCGTCTTGACGAACAATGCCTGTCCGACAGAGGCGGTCCGTGTATCGAGAACCGTGAATGTACTGTCTGGATATTCCTCTTTCAACATTTCGCCGACCATGACAGCGGTTTGGTATGTACCGGAGAGTCCTCCGGAGAAAGCGAGATATAAGAACGGGATTCCAGCCTCGAGATGCTGACGGAAACAGTGTTCGATTCGTGATGCCTCGATTTGGAACGTTTTTGGCGTCTTGCCATGCCGCATCGCTTCGTATACTTCTTTTGGTTGAATCGTCTCACCGTCTAAAAATTCTTCGTTGTCGATGATGACACCGAGCGGTAAAATCTCAAGACCATATTCGATGATTTGATCGTGTGTCAAATCGGCTCCGGTGTCTGTGATCAGTTTAAACATTGGATGAATCACTCCTCTGCTAGTTGTTGTTCAATGTCGCGTAACGGTTCATTCCGTTTCCACATGCGTTCGAGCTGACTTGCAAACATCGTTTGCTCGTCTGCCGTTAATGTCGCGTTTTGGAGCGAACTGACAGTGGAAAGAACGCGGTAGGCCCGAGTGAGGACGTCTTGTACGGTAAGTGGGATCCCAAGCAAGTCTTCAAGTGAAGCCATCGTTTCCGGTACAATGGTTGGGTACGTGAACTTTGTCTCATCCCCTTGGATGGCAAGGTCGTAAAAGTCACGGATGATTTCAGCACGTGCGCTTCCGCTCTGTCTTACGCTCAAGTAAATTTGAACGGCCACACCGCCACGGACGCGTCGTTGCGAAATCCCAGCGAACTTTTTGCCGTCGATCGACAAGTCGAAACTTCCTGGACAGTATGAACCGACGACTTCACCTGGGACGATGTCATTCGTGACGTCTTGGAACATGTGTTGGATGAGCGAGGTCATAGCCTCATAGCCGCTGTCGATTTGAATCCCGTCCTTCTCTGGTAAAATTAAAGAAAGGTTGAGGACGTCATCGTCTAGCACCACGGCTAAACCGCCTGAGTTTCGGACGACGGGACGGAATCCATGTTCATGTAAATAACGAATTCCCTCTTTCAAATGAGGCAGCCGAGCATCCTGGATTCCGAGTACAATCGTATCGGTGTGCACCCATGCCCGCAAGACGGCACCTCGTTCTTGCGTTGACGCACATAACGTATCATCGGTCGCAAACGATTGTTCCGCTTGAAACATCGTGCCAAGACTCGACTGATCGATGATGCGATAGCTCGGTTGTTGTAACAATGGATGGATCATATACATTAATTCCTTTTCACAAAAAATTTTCCTCCTCATTATAGCATGGAGGGAACGATTCGTTTGAAGTCGAATCTAGAACATAACGAAACGTAGGAGGGCATGTCATGTACTCGTCTCGAGGACAACTATCTGGATCGAAAGTATTTAAGGATCCGGTACATCGATATATTTATGTTTACGATCACCTCATTTGGGAGTTGATCAATACGAAAGAATTTCAGCGTTTGCGTCGTATCAAACAACTTGGAACGTCTTTTTTGACATTTCATGGCGCGGAGCACACGCGATTTCATCACTCGCTCGGCGTATATGAAATCGCACGCCAGTTAATCGATCAGTTCCAACAGTATCCGGAATGGGACGACCGCGACCGTGAACTACTGTTGGCAGCAGCGCTCTTGCACGATGTCGGACACGGTCCATTCTCGCACGCGTTCGAGCACGTCTTTTCCGTTCGTCATGAAGTGTGGACGGAGCGCATCATTTTAGGGGAAACCGAAGTAAATAGGGTTTTATCTGAGATGGGTGTCGGGTTTGCCGAAGAAGTGGCCTCCATCATCAATAAGACGCATCCGAATCGCTTGATCGTCAATATGCTCAGCTCACAGCTTGATGTCGACCGGATGGACTATTTGTTACGCGACGCTCACTTTGCGGGTGTCAGTTATGGAAAGTTTGATTTAGAACGCATGTTGCGCGTCTTGCGTCCGGATGAAGACCAAGTCGTGGTCAAGCAGTCTGGGATGCATACGATTGAAGACTATATTATGCGTCGCTATCAAATGTATTGGCAAGTGTACCTTCATCCGGCGACACGGTCGAGCGATCTCCTCTTGAAAGCGATTCTTGAGCGGGCACAGGAGCTCTATGAGAGTGGCTATGAGTTTAACATGACGCCGAAACACTTTTTGCCGATCTTTGAACGCACCGGTATGTCACTCGAACAATATTTGAAATTGGATGAGACGGTCGTCTACTTCTATTTCCAAGAATGGATGGAAGAAGACGACGCGATTCTAGCCGATTTGGCGAGTCGATTCGTGAATCGCCGATTATTAAAATATAAAAACTTCCCGGAAGCGAATCGTGTCCGTTATATGGAGCGCTTGCGACAGACGATGGAGACGATCGGGCTTCCACCAACATACTATCTGCTTGAAGATCAATTGAGTCAATTGCCATACGATTTATATAAAGGACAAGGCAAATACGAGGGGATTTATCTACAGATGAATGACGGGGAGCGAAAAGAGATTTCAGAGGTCTCGATGCTCGTCCAGTCGATTTTGAACTCGAGACAATCGGATGAAAAAATTTATTATCCGGAAGATGTGTTGTTGAATTTAAAAGATTATGCGAATGAAAAATCGTGGATTTTATCGACATTGAAGGACGATTAAACACGCAAAGGGGCGTGACACGATGGAGATTGCGACACTGATTGGTGGAATCGGGATTTTTTTACTCGGGATGACGTTACTGACAGATACGCTCAAAAAATGGGCTGGTACACGATTGCGTCATCGGTTGAATCAATTCACCGACGGCTCTTTATCAGGGGCGACTCTCGGCGCAATGCTGACGACCCTGTTTCAATCTTCTTCGGTGACGACACTGATGACGATTGGGTTTGTGAGCGCGGGGCTTCTCACGTTCACGCAATCGTTACCTCTCGTAATTGGCGCAAACGTAGGCAGCGCGACGACGGGATGGATCATTGCCATCCTCGGCTATAACTTAGACGTGCGCCAGTTGTTTTTGCCGATCATTGGAATCGGGATGGCGTTTCGTCTCTCTCGTCCACGCCTTCGCCGAGTGGGACTGTTGCTCGTCAGTATCGGGTTGATTTTTGTTGGGATTGGGACACTTCAAGAAGCGATGCGGGATGTCGTCACGTTCTCGTTTGGCTCGGCCGGTGAGATGACCGTTCTGCATCAGGCACTTCTGATTGGAATCGGATTTATGATGACCGCCGTCCTTCAGTCATCGACGATTGGACTCGTGCTAACGATGACGGCTCTCGCGACGGCGGCGATTTCACTCCCGCAAGCCGCTTATTTGGTGCTTGGTCAAAGTGCGGGGACGAGCCTCGTCGTGGCACTCGGTTCAATCGGAGGCTGGAAGTCAGCCCGACGCATTGTATTGGGGCATGCCATCTACCACGTGTCAATCGTCCTCATTGGATGGCTGACGTTCCCTGTTCTCTTCGAGGTCGTCAATCGAGTAGCCGATTGGTTCAACTGGAACGACTTATTACGTCTCGCCTTATTCCATACGACATTCCATCTACTAGGTGTGATCTTATTCCTACCATTTTATCAAACGTTCGCACGTCGATTACTGAAGTGGATTCCGAGTCGCTCCGAAAAATTGACACGTCTGCTCGATAAAAACATGTCACAACTCCCTACGGTCGCTCTTGAAGCGGCACGACGCTCTTTACTTGAAATCGAACGATATTTAGGAAATGAGACGGAATTGCTTGTCCGAGAGGGACGTCTTCGTGAAGATGAATTGACGCTCGTCGACAAGACGTTGAGCGATGTCCGTGTCTTTTTGAGCACGATACGTCTTGAAGATGAAGGAAAGCAAAATGATTATGGCCAACATCTATCCCTCTTGCATACGATCGATCATCTGGAACGCTGGTTATATGTCTTGCGAGAAGTCGAACCGGTCCACGCACTTCGGGACACCGACTTTTTAGCGGCACGAGAACTCGTATTGCATGAGCTTGACCTTGTGAATCAACTGAATCATCATACGCCACCAGAGGATTCGAAGCTGTGGAAACAGGCCTCAAAACAACTGGCGGAATATCGGAAAGCACATCGCTCGGAGCTGCTAGAAGAGACGGCGGCGAATCAGTTGGAGATGGACCAGACGATACAAAAAGTACAAGTATTGCTCTGGCTCGACCGTATCGGCTACCACATCTGGCGAGCGACACGTCACTTGATTAAGCCGACCGTACCGAGTGAACGGTTCGACGTGAACCGAGAAGACTAGAACAAAAAACGGACTCCATATCAGGAGTCCGTTCGTCACTTACTTCTTATCTGCGTGCATGACGCCGGCTTGTCCGTAATGTGTCGCATCCATCTCTTCGATGAAGACGGTGATGTTTTCTTTTGGCGCATTCGTCGTCTCGGAGACGGCATCCGTCACCTTTTCGATTAATGCACGTTTTTGTTCCACGGTACGGCCCGGGAGCATTTTTACCGTTACATAAGGCATGGGTCATTCCTCCTTTGCTGAAGTCTCTTTCATTGTAGAGAATCCCCTTCCTCTAGAAAAGAAAATTCTCATTTACCGAGAAACATGAGCTCACTTTTACCGGATTTGGGGTAATAAACAAGACAGAGCGAATGTAGGAGGAATCGGGATGAAGTGGAAAGGAAGACAACAGAGCCGAAACGTCGAGGATCGACGTGGCCGTAGCATCGGAGGGAAGGGGATTGCCGGGGTCGGGGGTGGTCTCGGATTGATTCTCGTCATCGTCTTTACATTATTGAATGGGGGAAGCCCGACGGATCTCGTCAACAACATCGGAATCGGGGAACCTCAATCGGAGGGGACGTATACGGGAACTGCTCGTGAAGAGGAGATGGCAGATTTCGTAGCGGTCGTCTTGAAGGATACAGAAGAAGTGTGGACAGACATCTTCGCTGAAAATGGGATGACGTATGAAGAGCCGACGCTCGTCCTATTTTCCGGACAGGTTGAATCCGCTTGTGGTATTGCTGGCTCGGCTGTTGGTCCGTTCTATTGTCCCGGCGACCAAAAATTATATATCGATTTGAGTTTTTATGATGAACTGAGTCAACGTTTCAATGCACCAGGGGATTTTGCGATGGCTTATGTCGTCGCCCATGAGGTCGGGCATCACGTCCAGACGCTTCTCGGGACGACAGAAGAAATCATGCCGCTTCGGAACGAGATGAGCGAGACCGAATTCAATCGCTATCTCGTCCGCTTTGAGTTGCAGGCAGACTACTATGCAGGCGTATGGGCCCATCACGCGCAAGGGTTAGGGTATCTTGAAGCGGGGGACGTGGAAGAAGCGATGAATGCCGCGCATCAGATTGGCGATGACACGCTGCAGCGTCAGGCACGTGGATATGTGACGCCAGACTCGTTCACACATGGGACATCGGAACAACGCATGCGTTGGTTCGAGAGAGGATTTGAGAACGGATCGATTCAAGGTGGTGACACGTTCAATACGAACAACTTATAGATCGGGCGTACGCTCGATCTTTTTAGGTGATTGGAATATGGGGAAGGAATCCGCTATCATAAAAGAACAACAGTTGCAGGAAGGGGATGACCAAATGGAATCCTTACTTACGAAAATTGATTTAGCGAAAGAGGATATGACAGCGGTCGAAAAGAAGATCGCCGACTATATTTTGTCCCATTCAACGCTCATTCCAAACATGACGACAAAAGAGCTTGCGCAAAAGACGGATGTATCCGAGGCGAGTATCGTTCGTTTCGCACGAGTCGTCGGGATTGATAGTTTTAAAGCGTTCAAGCTCGCGCTCGTGAAAGACTTGGCTGTCACGGAGACGACGCTGACGGACTTCAACGTCCTCCAGCAAAAGGACACGCCGTATGACTCGTTCCAAAAAGTCATCCATGTGAATAAAGGAGCCATCGAGGCGTGCGCCGAAGCGATGGACAAACGAGAACTTGAACATGCGGTGGACTTGTTCGCTCGTGCAAACCGCGTCATCTTTTACGGAGTCGGGGGGTCTTCGACGGCGGCAATTGATGCGCAATATAAGTTCACGAAACTGGGATACGCGGCCACGACCTCTCCCGATTTTCATTATATGTTGTCGCTGATTCCGCATTTAGGAAAGTCTGATGTATTCGTCGCAATCAGCACGTCCGGTCGAACGAAAGATGTGCTCGAGCTCGTCCGATTTGCGAAAAAGAAACGTGTTCCGGTCATCGCCATCACGAACCTCGACAAATCACCGCTTTACCGGGAAGCGGACGTTCGACTCTGTACGCCGAACGTCGAGAGTGACTTCCGAATCGCCAGTATCGCCTCACGGATGACACAATTGACGATTGTCGATACGTTATATATGGGACTCCTCCACCGGAAGGGAGAAGGCTTGATTGATCGGTACGCAGAAGCTCGAGATGAGATGGTGAAACTACGCCGATGATTCGACCTTATACGGCTGAAGATCGTCAAGAATTGCAACGCTTTCTGATGGATCAACGCACATTCGCAAGATTGAATGAACAGACAGTCGAGATGTTTCGTGACGAGAACGTGGCGGATTTTGAAGCGGATGGCACCGTCAGTCTCATTATTCGTGAAGATGGACGGGTTGTCGCCATCGCGGACCTGTTGAAACGACATCCCGTGGATGGCTCGCTTTGGCTTGGTTTGTTCGTTGTCGAAGAATCTCTCCATGGGACAGGTTTGGCGCAAACGTTGTATGAACAATTGGAAGACCAATATATGCGCCCGTATCAGACGGTATTTCGATTAGGTGTCCTTCCAAACAATCTCCGCGCTCGTCGGTTCTGGGAGCGAAACGGATACGTGTATGAGAAGGATTCGATCACGAATAAAGGAACACGCGTGCACGTCTTGAAAAAACGACTCATTCGTTCAGAGTGAGTTTTTCTTTAAAGTTTATTTGAAATTAAATTTCATAAAAATTAAATTATAAATTGACTTTAAATTTCAATATAGTACGATTAAATCATAGAGAAGAAAGGATGGTGGCGATGCTAGATAAACTGGCTACAGAAAGACGGAATGAACGAACGATGCACCTGGACGAGATGTCGATTGAGGAACGATTGGCGATTATGAATGCAGAGGATCAACAAGTTCCTCAAGTGATTCAAGAGCAACTTCCGGTCATCACAAAAGTCGTGGAGCGAGTCATCGCATCCTTTCGTAAAGGCGGTCGCCTGATTTATATCGGTGCGGGCACGAGTGGACGTTTAGGGATTTTAGACGCAGCGGAGTGTGTGCCAACTTTTGGAGTATCACCCAATCAAGTCATCGGACTGATTGCCGGCGGCGAACGCGCGCTCATTCAAGCCGTTGAGGGAGCAGAAGACAGTAAGGAATTGGCGGTCACAGATTTGAAAGCGCTTCATTTGAAGGCAGAGGATACGGTCGTTGGGATTGCAGCGAGCGGTCGAACGCCATATGTGGTCGGAGGTCTCGATTACGCACGAGAACTCGGTGCCACAACAGCTTCAATTTCATGTAATCGCGATGCGGTCATCAGTCGACATGCGGATTACCCGATTGAAGTGGAAACGGGACCGGAAGTACTGACCGGTTCGACGAGATTGAAGGCGGGAACAGCACAGAAACTTGTCCTCAACATGATTTCGACGACGTCGATGATTGGAGTAGGGAAAGTGTATCAAAACTTGATGGTTGATGTGCAACCGACGAATGAAAAGCTAGAAGTGCGTGCCAAGCGGATGATTGCAGAAGCGACAGGGGTCGACATGGAAATGGCCGCGCGTTATTTTGCTTCATCCAAGGGGCACGTCAAAACGGCGATTGTCATGATTTTAGCGGACGTCTCTTATGAGGAGGCTGTCAAACGATTAGAGCGCGCGAACGGATTCGTCCGCGAGGCGCTATAAGGGGGAAATCGAGATGAAGAAAGAAGAGGTTTTAGCACGGGATATCCTCGCACATGTCGGGGGGAAAGAGAACATCCGTCAACTCGCGCATTGTATGACACGTGTCCGATTGACGTTGAAAGATGGGACGAAGGCAGACATTGATGCGCTGAAAAAGATTGACGGGGTCATGGGTGTCATCGATGATGAGACGTTACAAATCGTCGTCGGTCCAGGTACCGTAAACCGGGTCGCGGATTATATGAGCCATGAGACGGGGCTTGCCATCGGGGAAGAATCGGTAGATGCGAACTTGACGTTAGAGGAACGTGCGGCGGTCGAACGCCAGAAGGTGAAAGAAAAGCAAAAATCACCGTTCAAACGATTCCTTCGCCGCCTCGGAAACATCTTCATTCCGCTCATTCCGGGACTTGTCGCATCGGGGATCATTAACGGGGCCGCGAACTTTGCTGTCAACGCCGGCGTCGACCGGACGGAGACGTGGATGCAGATTCTACTCGTGCTCGGTAGCACGGTCTTCGCGTATTTGGCCATCCTTGTCGGTTGGAACACGGCAAAAGAGTTTGGAGGAACGCCGGTACTCGGGGCGATTGCCGGGGGGATCCTGTTCAACCCGCTCCTCGCGGACATCGTCATTTATGGGGAGCCGCTCGTCGTCGGGCGTGGTGGATTATTCGGTGTTATTTTTGCCGGTTGGCTTATGACGTATATCGAGAAGCACATTCGTCGCTTCATGCCGGTATCCATTGATATTATTTTCACACCACTCTTTACTGTTCTCATCGTTGGATTTACAGCGCTCTATGCAATCATGCCGGTCGCTGGCATATTGTCAGACGGTATCATGCGAGGAATCAATGCGACGCTCGAATTCGGGGGACCCGTCGCAGGGGCACTCTTGGCAGGATTCTTCTTACCGCTCGTCATGGTCGGATTGCATCACGGGTTGACGCCGATCCATTTGGAACTGTTAAATACGGTCGGGACGACGGCCCTTCTCCCAATCTTGGCGATGGCCGGTGCGGGTCAAGTCGGTGCTGCGCTTGCCATTTTTGTGAAGACGCGCAACCCACGCCTTCGTAACATTATCAAAGGGGCCATCCCCGTAGGTTTCCTCGGAATCGGGGAGCCGCTCCTATACGGGGTCACGCTTCCGCTCGGACGTCCGTTCTTGACAGCGTGTCTCGGAGCTGCGGTCGGTGGGGCTTTCCAAGCGACAATGAAGACAGCGGCGCTCGGAATCGGTGTGTCCGGTCTATCGCTCACTCCGCTCATTGATAATGGCATGTATTTGACGTACATTGCCGGACTATTGATTTCATATACGGCAGGTTTCTTGTTCACTTATTTCTTCGGCTTCAAAGAAGAGATGGCGGACGGGATTTGACAAACAAAGATGGCTCGAGTCGAGTCATCTTTTTCTCTACTTTTGGAAAGGTGGATTCACATGAGAGGAATTTCGGTTTACTTAAGTGAGGAACTGACGTCTGTGTACATTGATTGGATCGAACGTATGCGAGAGAGCGGGTTTACAAGCATCTTCACGTCGCTCCATATTCCGGAAGACGATTCGACAACCTATACAGAACGACTTCAGCAATTAGGTGTGTTGGCAAGGCGTCTAAAGATGGAACTCGTGGCAGATATCGCCCCATCGTCTCTACAGACGCTCGGTAAGACCTGGGACGATGCGCATACGCTGTTGGAGTGGGGCGTCACCGGGTTACGTGTTGACTATGGTGTCACACCGAAACAAGTGGCAGATTTGTCACGACATATGATGGTCGCCCTCAATGCGAGTACGCTCACGGAAACGGAGCTTGAAGAGATGCATCGGTATGGATTACAACGAGAACGCGTAGAAGCGTGGCATAATTTTTATCCTCGTCCGGAAACAGGACTCGAGCGTTCTTGGTTTGATGAAAGAAACGCCTGGTTACATGCGCAAGGAATACGGGTACAAGCATTCATCCCTGGAGATGAACGGTTACGTGGCCCCCTTCATGAGACATTACCGACACTCGAGATGCACCGCCACCAATCTCCGTTTTCGTGTTATATCGATTTACAAGCGACGGTCGATCGAATCTTGATTGGAGATCCGTGTATATCCAATCAGACGATGCGACAGTTTCGGGAGTACGACGAGGGCGTCATCGTTCTTCGAGCGACCACACGAAATCATGATGATTTGGTTCCAACAAGTCACACGAATCGGATGGACCCAGCCCGGGACGTCATCCGTTCGGTCGAATCGAGAGCGTATGGACGACCTGGGGACCATTTGATTCAACCGCGAGATACAGAAGAACGAGTGCTCGGCAGTATCACGATCGACAATGAACGTTACGGTCGTTATGCAGGGGAACTGCAAATAACGAAGCGGGATTTGCCGGCAGATGAGCGCGTCAATGTCATCGGAAGGATCATTGAAGAAGATCGTTCATTAATCCAACAGATTGGTCCAGGAGGACGCTTTCAAATCGACTGGGTGTGACTCAGGATTGCCACCATCCTATGTCATTGTGTACAGTAGAGAGGGAGGGTGGAACATGAAAGACATTAATTTTAATATTATTTCAGACGATGCGACGGACGGACACGGTGGTTTTGGCGTCGGTTCGCTTAGTTTAAATAACATGTCTCCGGTCATCATCGATGTCGAAGAAGGCGTTGCAACAATCGATATGGGAGCGATGCACGCCAAGTCTGCCATCGAGAAACGGATTAAGTTTTTGACGGACCCGGAAGCGGTACCGAACGGGAAACCGTATTGGATCGTGTGGGTGACGGTCGGTCGAAAACCGGAAGGCTTTTATTATGGTGGTGTCGCGGCATGTGACATGTTAGTTGACGTGGAAGCGAGACGGGGTTATAAATTATTACCGTATCACGTCAATCAAATGGACAAATCGTTAAAGGGTCGGATTTTAATCGACATGATGGACGCTCCGTCCCGCGACGTTTTAGCGAACTTCTTACAAGAACATCGCCCTGAGATTTGGGCAAACTCGACTGAACTTCATGCAGAGCTCGAGCGCTTAGGCGTCGAGTAAAAAGATTGGACGAATTTTCGTCTCCAATCTTTTTTGTTTCGCATTTTTGGGAGTAACAGGAAATTATGTAACTGAAGAGATATTCAGTTGTAATTGTATGAAAATTCAGTATTATGATATACTGACTACATTGTGAAAAAAAGAAAGGGTGATACGATGAGCGAAACGAAAAAAATCTTAATCGGTCTCGCGCTAGGTGTTGTTGTTGGTCTCGGATTGGCGGGCTTGCCGGATAATGTTTATGAGATTGTGAATCCGTATATTTTATCTCCGGTCGGAACGATCTTTTTGAATTTAATTAAAATGTTAGTCGTACCGATTGTCTTCTTCTCGATTATTTTAGGCGTCATGGGTCTCGGGGACCCGAAAGAACTAGGTCGAGTCGGGTCGAAGTCGATTCTGTTCTTCTTAGCGACGACAGCGCTCGCGATCATGTTAGCGATGGGTGTTGCATCCGTCTTACAGCCAGGGGAGCGTGGGGACTTCCCAACGACAGGTCTTGAATTTGAATCAACAGCGACCGAGGAATCGTCTAATATCGTACAGACATTCGTCAATATGATTCCAACGAATCCGATTACGGCGCTCGCTGAAGGAAACATGCTTCAAATCATCGTCTTTGCGGCATTGATTGGGTTTGCGTTGATTGCCCTCGGGGACAAGGCGAAGACGTGGCGTCAATTCGTCAAACAAGGCGATCGCATCATGATGTACTTGATTCATCTTGTGATGAAGCTCGCTCCATACGGCGCATTCGCATTAATTGCTTCTGCAATCGGAGGCATCGGTCTTGATGCCGTCGTCGCGATGGCGTGGTATATGATTGCCGTCGTCTTGACGTTATTCTTGCATGCCACGATTGTCTACGGGGCAGCAGTATATTTCATCGGGAAGATGAGCCCGGTCTTCTTCTTCAAGAACTTCTATGAGGCGATGACCTTTGCGTTCTCGACATCTTCGTCGAATGCGACGCTTCCGGTATCGATGGAAGTCGCGCAGACGAAACTCGGTGTGCCGCGTTCGATTTCATCGTTCGTGCAACCACTCGGGGCAACGGTCAACATGGACGGAACGGCGATCATGCAAGGGGTTGCGACGATTTTCATCGCGCAAGTGTTCGCTTCTGACTTAACAATGACTCAGTTGTTGACGGTCGTCATCACGGCGGTCCTCGCTTCGATCGGTACAGCGGGTGTACCGGGAGTCGGACTTGTCATGCTTGCGCTTGTGCTTCAGTCAGTCAACTTACCGGTAGAGGGAATCGCCCTCATTATCGGGGTCGACCGTATTCTCGATATGCTTCGCACATCTGTCAACATCACGGGGGATGCGGCATGTGCGGTTGTCGTTTCGAAATTGGAAGAAAAACATTTACCACCAGTCGACGAAGACTCGTGGGATGAAGCAGGCGCGACCTCTTCATCATCGCTATGATATAGTGAAGGACCATGACAACATGTCATGGTCCTTATTTTGTGAAGAGAAAGAGTGATGATTATGGAATGGGAACTGCTCCCGCTCCCTTTATTTTTGATGATCAGTATTTTACTGAATAGTGTGATTGCGGTCGCCGGTGTCCTCCCTAGTGCTTTTTTGACAGCCATCAATGTGAGTGTCCTCGGTCTCGTACCGGGCATCCTCGTATCGATTGTCGGGGAGGCAGTTGGCGCCGTCGTGAGTTTCATCCTTTATCGGAAAGCCCTACACCGTTATGTTTCCCCAAATGGTAGCCGATTTCAACGGCTTCGGGAGTCCGAAGGAGCCGAGGCTTGGTTTCTCGTCCTCGGGATGCGTCTTATGCCATTCGTTCCTTCTGGTCTCGTCACGTTATCGGCGGCGTTCAGTCGCATGACGCTCGCCTCGTTCGCAGTAGCAAGTACGATTGGAAAGATTCCTGCCTTGATTATGGAAGGACTGGCGGTGACGGCAGCGATGCAGTTAACGATTGGATGGCAATTGTTTTTAGTTGGTGTCGTCGCCATGACGTATCTTGTTTGGCGAATGCGTCAAAGGAGTGGCGAGAAAATGTGACAAAACGCTTCGACGAAACGTTTGCCGGTCGTCTTTTTCCGCAACATGGTCCAATCGATTAAAATGGATTCTTCAAAGTCCTTCAGGAATGCCTCGTGCAGTTCTTGAATGGATGTAGTATCGAATTGGGCAATCATCATCTCGTGGTTGAGAAACATACTACGAAAGTCGAAGTTGGCTGACCCGACGAGGGCAACGTTACCATCAATCAGTAGTGTTTTCGCATGGATGAAATGGCGGTTGTATTTATAAATTTTGATATTGCGCTTCAACAGTTGTTCAAAATAATACTCGGTCGCATGAAAGCTGAACCATTCGTCTCCTTTGCCCGGTACGACGATTCGGACATCGATGCCGCTACGACCTGCGACTTCAAGAATGGCCAATAGTTCAGGCGGGGGGACAAGGTATGGGGTGGTGAGCCAAATCGATTTTTTGGCATCCATCAACAGACGCATGAGTCCATCGCGAATCGTGACGTCTTTACCAGGCGATGTGACGAGTAGTTGTGTCGCTCCGTTTTGCCCTTTTGGTTCATTGACAAAGTACTGAGAGAGGTTCTTTTCATCTGCGAACAGATCCCACGTCTCATCACTCGTCCCTTGTCCTGCGTATAGCCAGTTCTCGACAAAGAGCTGTTGCAATTCTCGGACGAGCGGACCTTCAAGACGGAGATGGGTGTCACGCCAAAAACCGAGTTTATCATTCTTCCCAAGATATTCATCCCCGACATTCAACCCGCCTGTTAGCGCGATTCGCCCATCCACGACAATCAGTTTTTGATGGTTGCGGAAGTTGGCGTTAAACACCAGGTACGGATGCAAAACGGGGTCGAACGCCTGAACGTGGACACGGGACTCCCGTAACGGTTGGATAAACTCTTCCCCGATTTCTTGGCTACCGAGTCCGTCATACAGAAAGCGGACAATGACATTTTCATTCGATTTTTGAATGAGGGCGTCTCTAACTTTTAACGAAATGTCATCCGTCCGAAAGAGGTAGTATTGGATGTGGATATGATCGGTTGCACTGTTGATGGCGTCTAATAATGCATCAAATTTCTGTTCACCGTTGACGAGCAGTTTAGTCGAAGTATGACCATCGGCACCGGATGCGCCTAATTTTTCGAGTGTCCGTGTCAACGGGTAAGACGACACAATATCAGGTGAAGTTTCAATTTTCTCGCTTTCGATTGCTTGCCGTAGCATCCGAATCTCTGATGAAGTTCGTTTGAAGCGTCGATGACGGCGTGGCGTTCGGCCAAACATGATCCATGCCAAGACACCGATGAATGGAATGAAGAAGACGGTCAGTAACCAGGCGAGCTTCCCTTGAGGTTGTACTTGGTCAAATAGAATTTGCCATCCGACGACGAGCGGTGCGATGATGGCGATTCCAATTAATATAGAAATAAGGATGTCGAGCCAGAACAAGAGACCGATAAGCAAGATGACACTGATCACCATGATGATCAGTTGAATTACGCGACGTTTCAAAGGAAACACGACCTTTCTATAGTTCGATGAACAATGAAAACGAGGGGAATCCCCCTCGTTTTTTAGTACACGCTGTTCAAAACAGCATTGATTTCGTCGGGATAACGAACGAAGAAGTACATATTCGTGTACAACCGTTCCTCCTTTCGAGAGAGTCCATAACTATTCATCTCTTACCCTTTTTTTCATATCTAAAATCAAGGTATTGTTGGCGCATGAATGAAAGAAAAGCACCGGATGTCGACGAAGTCGATTCCTGTGCTTTTGAACGTGATGACTTATGTGATTTCAATCTTGTATTGATTGGCAGGAGCCGGTTTTCCGAAGAAATATCCTTGCGCTAAATCGAATCCGAGCTCACGACAGACATCTGCTTCTTCCATACGTTCTATCCCTTCAGCAAGAAGGGTGATGCCCATCGAATGGGTTAACGCACGCACTTGTTTGAGGAAAGCGCGTTTTTCAGCGTCTTCATCACAAAACGAGATATAGGAACGGTCAATTTTGACATAGTCCGGTTCAAGTCGCTTCAACATATCGATTGTCGAGAAGCCTGCCCCGACATCGTCTAATGCAACTTTCATCCCCCGCTTTTTATATGTCGAAAATACGTGTTGGAGATGATCGACGTCATGTACCTTCTCCGTCTCCACGACTTCAAAGATAAAGCGGTCTGGGCTGAGGTCATATCGGTCAATGATGTCAAACGTGTGCTGGAGACAATAGTCCGGGTTATAAATGGTCGAAGGTAAGAAGTTGATGAACGTCTTTTGCTGAGGGGCGACGGCTTCAAACGTTGCTTTGATTGCTTCCGCGCGGGCACGTTGATCGAGTTTCGAATGGAGACCGAAGCGGTTTGCCGTCCGGAATAGGTCACCAGGTGAGATGTTGGCGCTACTGCGGAGGAGCGCTTCATATCCGAACGTTTCCGTTGAATCGAGGAAGATAATCGGTTGGAGATGACTCTCGAACGTGCCGTGCTGAATCTGTTCAATGATGTGCCGATGTGCAAGCTGATCTTTTAGTGCTTCGACCTCAAGTGGAGGTGTCTGACTGTTGGAGTTATAATCGACACAGTAAACCGTCCCTTCCGCATGCAGAAGGAGCGTATCGAGTTCTTCAAACGTTTTGTAAGAGTATTCCTTGAATTTCGTGACGAGTGTTCCTTGAGCAATCAAAGGAATGGTTGTGTTACAAGCAGCACAGGGTGACCACATACTATTCCACCTTTCGATTCAGAATTGGTTCAATCAGTATATCGGCAACGTATCACAAAAAACTCACATTCAAGACCGATCCCGCAAAAAAATCGTGCAAAATGGGTACAGGTTTTGTATACTTCCTATCGTATGATTAAGAAGCGCCTCAAAACGCCACTCGCATACGAACAACTTTTTGAACAGAAAGGGGTTCTATCGATGGACCAAAAATTAAAATTATGGTTTACGGAGCACCAAACAGAAGATTACGGGATTACGTTCCGTGTAAACCACGTTTATGAGAGCGAACAAACGGAGTTTCAACGACTAGAGATGGTCGAAACGGACGAGTTCGGAACGATGTTGTTACTTGACGGGATGGTCATGACGACGGATAAGGACGAATTCGTCTATCACGAGATGGTCGCACACGTCCCACTCTTTACACACCCGAATCCGAAGCATGTGCTCGTAGTCGGTGGGGGAGACGGCGGTGTCATCCGTGAAATTATGAAACACCCATCAGTAGAAAAAGCGGTTCTCGTAGATATCGACGGGAAAGTTATTGAATATTCGAAGAAATACTTACCAAATATTGCGGGTGAGCTCGACAACCCGCGTGTTGAAGTCATCGTCGGTGACGGATTCATGCATATCGCGAAGTCAGAAAACGAGTACGATGTCATCATGGTCGACTCGACTGAACCGGTCGGACCAGCAGCCAACCTCTTCACAAAAGGGTTCTATGCAGGGATTTCAAAAGCGCTCAAAGAGGATGGCATCTTTGTGGCTCAAACGGATAACCCATGGTTCACACCAGAACTCATCCAAACGGTTCAACGTGACGTGAAGGAAATCTTCCCAATCACGAAATTGTACACAGCAAACGTACCAACGTACCCGAGCGGCATGTGGACGTTCACGATCGGCTCGAAGAAATACGACCCGGAACAAGTATCAGCGGAGCGTTTCCATGACATCGAAACGAAGTACTACACGCCGAAGCTTCACAATGCAGCGTTCGTCCTTCCGAAATTCGTGGAGGACTTAACAAAATGATTAAGCGTTTCGATGAAGCCTACTCAGGTAAAGTGTTTATCGCCAGCCTCCCAGAGGTGACAGAGGCGAAGACGGTTCTTTACGGGATGCCGATGGACTGGACAGTCAGCTTCCGTCCAGGCTCGCGTTTCGGTCCGAACCGGATTCGTGAAGTATCGATTGGACTCGAGGAATATAGCCCATATTTAGACGGTGACTTGGCTGATGCCGCGGTGTACGATGCAGGAGATATCCCGCTTCCATTCGGGAACGCACCGAAGTCGCTCGATATGATCGAGGCGTTCGTCAAAGATGTCGTCAAAGCAGGCAAGTTCCCACTCGGCATGGGTGGTGAGCACCTTGTCACATGGCCGATCATCAAAGCGATGCACGACGTGTACGGCAACGACTTTGTCATCCTCCACTTGGATGCGCATACGGACCTTCGGGATGAGTATGAAGGCGAGCCGCTCTCACACTCGACTCCGCTCAAAAAAGCGGCAAACTTGATTGGACCATCGAACTGCTATTCGTTCGGAATCCGTTCAGGGATGAAAGAAGAGTTTGAGTGGGCACGTGAAGTCGGCTACAACATGCATCAGTTTGAAGTGATCGAACCACTCAAGCGCGTCTTGCCGACACTCGCTGGTAAAAAAGTATATGTCACGATCGACATCGACGTCCTCGACCCGTCAGCGGCACCAGGGACAGGGACACAAGAAATCGGTGGCATCTCAACGAAAGAATTGCTCGAAGCGGTACATGCGATTGCAAACGCAGACCTCGACATCATCGGTGCCGACCTTGTCGAAGTGTCACCAGCATACGATCAGTCAGACATGACAGCCATCGCAGCAGCTAAGATTCTTCGTGAGATGATGATTGGATTCGTGAAGTAAATGCGGAAAAAGGGTCAGCTGGAAATGGAACTGAGCGCTCGGATTACCCAATGGGAAAAAGAATATTTGGGTCGCGGGTCATTGACGTGTAAGGCAGACCTGCTTCGAGACCTCGCCATCGTCACACTCCAAGGCGTGTTGACGCCGGCCGAGTATGACTTGGCTACTAAGTCGTCAGGTCGCGAGCAATTGAAGAAATACCGCAACAATCTCGTCGAATCAGGACGGAGTCAACTCGAAACGATTGTCGGGCAAGTACTTGGTCGTTCGATTGTCTCGCTCCATACGGACATCAGTACGAAAACAGGGGAGCGTCTCATCGTGTTCCGACTAGATGCCCCTTGGGATCAAACCGATTGACAACGAAACGTTACCTTTTTAAAATGATAGGCAGAGACGTATATAGGAGCGACTGGACGAGTCATGATGAAGCGTGCTTTCGAAATCTTATGACGGAGCTACTGACCAATTCAATAAACCGACAGTTGTCGGCCTGACGGAGCGATCATTCGAGCCGTCGGCATACAGCGCACGCCTTCTTTAGGTGTGCGCTTTTTTGTCGCCAAGGAGGAAGATGTATGGAATTGTTTTTATTTTTATTGACGAGCGCCCCGGTACTACTGTTCGTGACGGGCGTCATCGCCGCAGTCGGAAAATCAAACTTAAAGATCCCGGATTCGCTGAGTACGACGCTCAACATTTACTTACTGCTTGCCATTGGACTAAAGGGAGGCATGGGACTCGCCTCGGTATCTTTTGAAGACATCGCATTACCGCTGACCGTGACGCTGTTGATTGGAATTTTGCTACCGCTTCTCGCGTTCTATGTCGGAGGGATGTTCAAATTCTCATTCCCCGAGCGAATTGCCATGGCTGCAACGTTCGGCTCGGTGTCACTCGTCACCTATGTAGCAGCATCGACACAGCTCGAGCGTCTCGGGATTGCGTACGAGCCGTTCATGACAACACTAGTCGTCGTCCTTGAAATTCCCGGCCTGATTGTGGCGTTACTGCTGTATAATCAGACACACGTGATGGGAATCACGGCTACGTCAGGGAAGGCGAACTCTCTATCGGTGTTGCGGGAGAGTTTGTTCTCGAAAAGTATTCTCTTGATGTTTGCAGGTCTGATTGTTGGACTGGTGACACCAGACGCCACACCGCTCAAACCATTTTTCGTCGACTTGTTCCCGGGCGTTTTACTCTTATTCTTACTAGGTCTAGGAATGAAAGTCGGACAGCAGTTGAAAACGGTCCCGTCATATGGACTAAAATTTATGATGATGGGGATGGTGTTTCCGTTAGTCGGAGCACTTGTCGGCTTTTTTGCAGCGGGGATTGCCAATTTATCTGATGGCGGAACGATCCTCTTGATGACACTCGCAGCGAGTGGGTCGTATATCGCCGCTCCCGCCATGTTGCAAGCCTCGGTCCCGGAAGCGAAACCATCATTTTATTTGACCCTTTCGCTAGCTGTCACGTTCCCGTTCAACCTGTTAGTTGGAATCCCGCTATACATTGCGATCGTCACATGAAAAAGGAATGAACTGTACTCTGAGTAGTAGGTAATATGCTCCCCAAGAGGTAGACAGATGAAATAAAAAATCTGTTTATCTAATCGGGGAGTATTTTTTATGGCGAGAAATCGACATTCAATCGAACAAAAACTGAGTGTACTACATACGATGGAAGAATAAACATATTCATAGGGACTCGTCTAAATCTAGGGGTGTCTATCCGGTTTATAGTGAGATAGCTGAACGCACACAGGAGCGCTAATACAAAACTTGACAAAACTACGCTTCTGACGATCATCCGGAAGCTACGGGCAACCTGGTCCCCAGAACAGATCGTCGCTCACCTCTACATGGGAAAAAACGCCTTCTTGACGATCTATCTCTGGGTCTGTGGGGGTAATATACGTGCCCATAACCTTGCTCCGGCAGAAGGACAAGCACCGGAAACTAGTGCAGACCTGCGGGCGTATCAACGCCGGTTTGCCGCCCCGTACTCGTCATGGCAACATGAACGCCAAGAGAATCCTTCGCGAAAATCACGCATGACGTGCTCGCCGAGAGCAACGGGCGGCCGAGAAAGTGTCTGAACTGGAAAACGGCACAGTGGACCTTTACGGGGAAGTATTGCGCTTAATTTGACAAATCGCCCATCTAAAGGACGAATGTATCTTATGCACAGATATGTTAAAGTCAGCATTTCTTTTAAGAGTGATCTAAAAACAATTATTTATTATAAATATCATGTTTTACGTTAAGTGAGCTAGGGGAAATATTATATAAACTAAACTATTCGATTAATTAAGGGGGCAGGGAATATGTCGACGAACAGATGTGATATTTGTGGAAAACCAGCATCAGTCAGAGTCCAAGCAAACTTGAATGGTCAGTTACGAAATATGGAGTTATGTGAGGGTCATTATCAAGAATTTTTACAACGCAATGGATTAAACATTTCTCCAATCGAATCGTTATTTGGAATACGTGGCACTATGCTCGATAACTTTTTTTCGAGCAAACTACCTTTTTTTAATGTAGATGAAGAAGTTAGTAAAGAAAATGTTTATGATGAAACCTCGAGCGAAGTGGCACGGCGCAAGCGTGGTAATGCTTTAACTAGCCGATTGAGTGAAAGCGCGGAAGAGATGCTTCAAAAAGCGGGACAATATGCCTCTGAATTTAACCGACCCGAAATAGATACAGAGCACTTATTGTTGGCGTTGACAGATAGTGAGGTTGTTCAAAGTATATTTAATCAATTCAAAATTAAAGTGGAAGATTTGAAAAGACAAATTCAAGCTGAGGCGAAACATGGAGAGGAATTGCATGAAGGTGAGATTAGCGTTTCACCGCGAGTAAAAGACGCCTTAAGTCGTTCTTTTATTGCTTCAAATGATTTAGGACACCCTTATGTTGGTCCCGAACATTTCTTGATTGGTTTATCTGAAGAGGGAGAGGGGCTGGCTGCAAACATCCTTCGCAAATATGGTTTGACGCCTCAATCTATAAGACAGCAAGTGAGTAGGGTTGTCGGGAACGGTGAAAACAAAGGAGGTCTATCCAATTTGAGTAACACCCCTGAACTGGAGAAATTTTCGCGCGATCTTACTAAGATGGCTAAAGAAGGGAAGCTAGATCCGGTCATAGGTCGTGCCGAAGAAGTGGAAACCACAATAGAGATATTAGCTCGACGTAGAAAAAATAATCCAGTACTGATTGGTGATCCAGGGGTTGGGAAAACTGCTATTGTAGAAGGGTTAGCACAACGAATTGTTGACGGTGAAGTACCTGAAGGTTTAAAGGATAAGCGATTAATGGAGTTAGATATTAACGCAATGGTTGCTGGATCAAAATACAGAGGAGAGTTTGAAGAACGTGTTCAAAAAGTGTTGAAGGAAATATCGGAAAATAAAGATGATTTAATTATATTCATTGATGAGGTCCATACGATTGTAGGCGCTGGACAGGGTGGGGAAGAAGGCGGTCTAGATATAGCTAACGTTTTCAAACCAATGCTTGCTAGAGGAGAGTTGAATCTCATTGGCGCGACTACTCTGAATGAATACCAAAAGTACATCGAAAAAGACGCGGCTTTAGAAAGAAGATTTCAACCGGTTATTATTCACGAGACGACTCCAGAGCAAACGATTATGATTTTAAGAGGTTTGCGCGATACTTTTGAAGCGTATCATAAGGTGACTATAACCGAAGAAGCTATTATTTCTGCAGTAGAGTTATCAGATCGATATATTCCTTCTCGTTTTTTACCTGATAAAGCCATTGACCTTCTTGATCAAGCGGCAGCTAGAGTTAAACTAATTGCCACTTCACGTCCTGCCGGAATTCAAGAAATCGAAGCTGAATTGCAGCACCTTCTAAGAGAGCGAGATTACGTTGCAAATAGAAAGCAGTACGATAAAGCAAGCGAACTTACAAAAGTTATTGAAGAAAAAGAAAGTGAGTTAAAAAAATTAACAGAAGAATGGGAAGCCGAAAAAGGATCAGGGAGTACAGAAGTAAAACCTGAACATATTGCTTATGTGGTTTCGCAGTTGACTGGCATTCCAGTGAACGAACTAACAACAGAAGAAAAAGACAAACTTTTACGAATGGAAGAACAACTGCATCAGCGCTTAGTAGGTCAAGAAGAGGCAGTAAAAGCTGTTTCAGATGCAGTTCGTTTGTCTCGTTCTGGATTACGCGAAGAAAATAAGCCTGTTGCTACCTTTCTTTTCTTAGGACCTACCGGGGTAGGTAAGACCGAGCTTGCAAAGGCTTTATCAGAAGTTATTTATGGAGATGAAAATGCATTATTACGAATTGATATGTCAGAATATGGAGAACGGCATGCAGTAGCACGTCTTGTAGGTGCTCCTCCTGGGTATGTGGGTTATGATGAAGGCGGTCAGCTCACCGAAAAAGTACGACGTTCACCTTACAGCGTGATATTGTTAGACGAAATTGAAAAGGCTCATCCTGACGTGTACAATATCTTACTTCAAGTTTTCGATGATGGACGACTTACTGATGGAAAAGGAAGAGTTGTAGATTTCACCAACACGATAATTATAGCTACGTCAAATTTAGGGTCAGATATTATTCGGACTAGATTAAACAGCGATCATTCTTCTAAAGAAGATTACGAAGACGTAAAAAAAGAAGTTATGACTGTATTGGCAAGTCATTTCCGTCCTGAGTTTTTAAACAGGATTGATGAAATTATTGTATTTAGTGCTTTAAATGAGGATCAAATAAACGAAATTGTATCACTTCAACTACAACGTGTCGCGAAGAATGTGTCGAAACAGGGGATTACTATTTCTTTCGATCAAACTTTAGCTCGCCACTTTACAGAAGAAGGGTACAAACCTGAATTTGGTGCCCGAGAACTCAAACGTGTAATCCGTAGTGAGCTAGAAACGAAATTAGCTCGTGAACTTTTAGGAGGGGCTATTGAGAAAGGGGATAAAATAGTAGCTAAATGGGACGAACAATCACAACAGATTGTTTTTGAACGAACGGAGACGAATGAGGATTAAACCAATTCTGGGAGTATAGCCTATATTTTAGAGAAGGTGTCAACAGCGTTTTTTCATTCTTCTCTGATAACTGTGTAGTTGAAAATAAGAGTGATGATTATGCGATGTTGGCTAACGATGACGAGGCTGGGACATAACTAGCCGGTTTTAAAGATTTTTGATAAAAAGAGGGGTCCGGTCACCGATTTTCGGTGGCTGGACCCCTTCTTTGTCGTGATCAATGGAACATGAAAAGATGACTCCCGTACAGTACAGGAATCATCTCCTTGAAGCAGCATAAGTTTTTTTATTAATGTCCTTTACATGAGGTACAGATTAGAAAGAGTCGGCGCTTTTTGTATGAGTTCATCTGTATGGATTACTGTTTTACTTTTTGTTCCTCCATACATTTTAGCGCGGCCGTCCAGCTTCCGAACAAGGCATTGATCGTCGATGTACTTGGAACATTTCGACCTTCGGCCCATTTCCGGTAGTGGAGGATACTAAAATGTGGTAGCTCTGTTTTGGCTAACTGCAAGGCATCAATGACATCTTCCTCATCCCATTTACGTTTCGGTGGAGCGATATCCAAGACAAATAGCGCATAGCTCCATGAACCGTATTTACGAGCGATTGTCGCTACCGTCGGATAGCCTTTTTCTTGTGCCCATACGGCGTAATGTTGGGACGTGAGGCGCTCTAGCTTTTCAGAGGCTTCAATCAACGCTTGAATGATCCGTTCTTCATTGTTCCGTACCGTCGTCGTTTGAAGCTTGGCTTCGCGTAACGCATTCGACCACGAACCGAACCGGCTACTGATGAGCGTCAAGGAAGGGGCTTGAGAGATTTTTGCCCAGGCACGATACGTTTGGCTCGTGAAGAGTTCAAGTTCTTCTGATGCCTCAATCAGTGCGGTCAAAATATCTTCATCTGAATAATAACGATACAACATCTTAATCTCCGCCGCTTGAACGGCTTCCCGCCAAGAACCAAATTTGTAAATCACGGTCGATAGGGAGGGGACGTCTTTGTTTCGGGCCCATAGTGTGTACTGTTTTGTGTCAAATTCTTCAAGTTCATTCGCTGCTTGTCTTAGGCATGAGAGGATCTGTTGCTCTGTCCATCGTTTCATCGTGATGTCTCTCCTTTTCAGAAGCAAGTCGTGGCTTCAAAGGTCATGGTGTGGTTAAACAATGGTGGTCCTGAAGGAAAGCTAGAACATATTTCCGGTGACGAGATATGAAAAGGGAGGAACCTGAATCGATTGACTACTTTGGGAGAATACGACATTCGCAAAATCTCAAAGTGAAAATAATCCAAATGTCCTACCTTCTACTTCCCATAATACCCATATAAATTAAAAATATTCACAAAAGAAAATAAAAACTCATTACACATTTGTTAAACCGTTTCATGACGAAATGTCATTCGTATCAAAAAGCTATTCTTTTCTTTTGGATTGTGAATCTTGAACGGGTACTTATCTAGCATCAACTCGAAGCTGATTGGGATGGAAGGTGGTGAAAGGATGAGTACTCCAACTGTTCGGTCTCCCATTGATCGAAAAAATGCGCTCTTGATGTTACTCGATATCACGATTGCAGGGCTCGCGATTTTCGTGACGTTTGACCTATTCTTTGCAAATAATCCGACGGTAACATCTGACCCGCTAGATTTGATCACGATCCTCGGATTGAAGACGCTCGTTCTTCTCATTTTAGGATGGGTGACTCGGGTATACCAAATCGACTGGCGATACGGATCGATGCGTGAATTGCAATTACTGGCGATTGTGTTGGTCATGAGTGACACGTTCGTCTTATTCGCATCATACGTATTATTGGATGGCTTTTCCTATCAAGCAATTTTTATTCAAAGCTTACTCGCATTTAACGGCATGTTATTTATCCGACTCGTCGCTAGGACACGATCGTTTTTCCGATTTAACGCACCGGTGTCGAATGGAAAAGCTACCTTGGTTATCGGTGGTGGGGAATCGGGTCAAAAAATCATTAAAGAACTGAAAGAGCATCGAACGAATGTGCTGCATGTGGTCGGGGTGTTGGATGATAATCCATTGCTTCACCGTCTCTACATTCACGGGACGCCGGTCATCGGTTCAATTGATTTATTAGAACGCAAAATTGAAGAGCTGAATATCGAAGTGGTTGTGTTGGCCATTCCTTCTCTTCCATATGGGGATCGGGTCCAACTATTGAAACGAATCGAAAAGACAGGCGTCGAATCCCATGCATTGCCGATGCTTGCGGAACTCGCATCCGGAAAGGTGTCATTAAATGAGATTCGTGAAGTAGCCATTGAAGACTTGCTCGGCCGTGAACCAGTTCAGCTCGATGTTTCGGAGATTTCTCAGACGTTGAGTGGATTGACCATTTTCATCTCGGGTGCGGGAGGGTCGATTGGCTCAGAGCTTTGTCGTCAATTGATGAAATTTAATCCAGGCAAACTGATCCTGTTTGGTCATGGCGAGAATAGCATATATGCAATCGATCGGGAACTTCGCTTACTCGGGTCGGATACAGAGATTTGTCCTGTCATCGGTGACGTCCAAGACCGGGAACGGGTGACGAAAGTGTTTGATCAGTATCGACCGGACGTCGTCTATCATGCGGCAGCCCATAAGCACGTTCCGCTCATGGAAGACAATCCGAGAGAGGCAGTGAAAAACAATATTTACGGAACGAAGAATATGGTCGAAGCCGCCGATTTCTTTGAAGTGAAGCGGTTCGTCATGATCTCTACGGACAAGGCGGTCAATCCGACGAACGTGATGGGTGCCACGAAACGAGTAGCAGAAATGATTGTCCAACAGCAGGCGCGACATAGCGAAACGACATTCTCGGTCGTTCGTTTCGGCAACGTCTTAGGAAGTCGTGGCTCCGTCGTTCCGCTCTTTAAAGAACAAATTCAGCGGGGCGGACCCATTACGGTGACGCATCCAGAGATGACCCGATACTTTATGACCATCCCTGAAGCGAGTCGCCTCGTCATTCAAGCGAGCGTACGCGCAAACGGCGGCGAAGTGTTCGTACTAGATATGGGAAATCCCGTCAAAATCGTGGACTTGGCGAAACGGATGATTACCTTGAGCGGCTTCACCCTCGAGCAAATCCCGATTCAGTTCAGTGGCATTCGTCCTGGTGAAAAATTGTTCGAAGAACTGCTTGCGACGAGCGAACATACGAATCAAGTATATGAAAAGATTTTCGTCGGTTGTACAAGACCCTTTAAATCGGTCGATCCGATTTTGAAAACGATTGAATATCTACTCGATCAATCGAACGGCCTCACGTCTTTCTTGTTGTTTGTCGCAAATAACGAACTGCCAGAAGAAGTGATGGAAAGTATTTTTGCGCCACAAATCGAACCGGTACGGATGCGAGTCAACGAGTCAACGCAAAGGAGGAAGTCGTTATGAAAAGAACAGTTCTCGTGACCGGAGTGGCCGGGTTCATCGGTTTTCATCTGGCTCGACGGTTGCTAAAAGAAGGACATCATGTCATCGGGATCGATGTGGTCAATGACTATTACGACCCGAAATTAAAAGAATCAAGACTTCATGTGTTGACGCATCCTCGTTTCAAACTCTATCGTGATGCCCTAGAAAATAAGATGGCGATCACGCGTGTCTTTGAAAAAAACCAACCTCAAATCGTGGTCAATTTGGCGGCTCAGGCCGGTGTACGCTACAGCTTAGAAAATCCGGATGCCTATATTCAATCCAACATCGTTGGTTTCCTGAACATCTTGGAAGCTTGTCGTTTCTATCCAGTAGAACAGTTGATTTATGCCTCATCGAGCTCGGTTTACGGTTCGAATCAGGTGATGCCATTTTCCGAACAACACCCGGTCGATCATCCGCTATCCTTGTATGCGGCTTCGAAGAAAGCGAATGAGTTGATGGCTCATACGTACAGCCATTTGTTCGGTCTAAAAACGACGGGGTTGCGATTCTTTAGCGTCTATGGGCCATGGGGGCGTCCCGATATGGCACTTTACAAATTTACGGAGGCGATTTTAAAAGGCGAACCAATCGATGTATACAACTACGGTGAGATGGAACGAGATTTCACATACATCGACGATATCATCGAGTCGATTGTCCGACTTATGGATATCGCACCGTTGGCAGATGAGGAGTTTGACTATGAACATCCTCTACCTGACCGGAGTGACGTTCCGTTTCGTGTCTATAACATTGGAAATCAGCAACCGGTATCCTTGATGGACTTTATTCGGACGATCGAAGAGCGAGTCGGGAAAAAGGCCATCCTCCGCTTGTTACCACTTCAGGCGGGAGATGTACCCGCGAGTTTTGCCGATTCCTCCTCTTTATATGAATCGATTGACTTTCAACCACAGACGTCGATTCGCGATGGTGTAAACGCGTTTATCGACTGGTACATCGCCTATCATCAAGTGTTGAAGGAGGGCATCGAGTAATGGGGATTTTACAGGATCGGATTTATGCACACTCACCGATTCGCCTCCAAAATTGGCTGGTTTCCTTATATGGAATCAAGTTATATCGGGAGCGATACGGTCAGTATTATGAGCAGGAATTGGAGCGACTGAGACGTGCTCCAAATGAAGCGTCACCTGATGCAAAACTCAATCATTTGAATCAATTCCTACAGTTTTGTAATCAACACAACGTGTACTATCAGCGACTCTTCAAAAAACACGGGGTTACCTTACCCTTAAAGAGCTTAGAAGACTTTAAGCGGATTCCCCCTTTGGAGAAAGAGACGCTTCGAACGGATGAGACCATCTTTTCTAACCTTCATGCCCCGATCATCGGCATGACGGGCGGGACGACGGGTAAATCGATTCAGGTTCGTTTCACCGAATACGATTATCAAATGCGAATGGCGCATCTCGATTTTTTTAAAGAACAACATGGTTTTCGCCGTGGGATGAAGCGAGCTAGTTTTACAGGACGGATGATTTGTCCAGGTAATCAAAAGAATGCGGTGTATTGGCGGTACAATGCCCCGATGAAGCAAATGCTCTACTCGGTCGTGCATTCGAATCCGACGACGATTCCACACTACATCGATTCGTTGAACGAATTTCAACCGGCCGCACTCGACGGTTCACCTTCCGATATGATTGAAATCGCAAAATATTTGAAAACCCATCAAAAGACGTTATCGTTCCGACCGGTGGCTTTATTTCCGACCTCGGAGACGCTCACACCATCCGGACGCTTGTTGTTAGAAGAGATGTTCCAAGCGCCGGTTTACGATCAATATGCTTCTTCGGAAGGGGCTCCTATCGTTACGGAGTGTGAGTGCGGGAAGATGCACTTACGCCCTGAGATGGGAATCATCGAGACGGATGCGTTTGGAGAGGCACTCGTCACCAGTTTCACGACGCACGGAACACCGCTGATTCGCTACCGCATTGGCGATCGGATGACCATCAGTGAAGCGATGTGTCCATGTGGACGACAGGACACCATTATCGAGTCAATCGATGGTCGTCAAATGAACTATGTTGAGACGCCGGAAGGCTATAAGGTGTTTGAAGGGGATTTGACGGCAGCGGTCGGCGTGCTGCCGAACTCCATTATTCAAATCCAAGTGTTGCAACACAAAATAGACGAAATTGAGATGCTGTACGTGAAGGATGAGGCACGATTTGAGCCTGAACATGAAGTCGCGCTCCAAAAAGAAGTCGAGCGACTGTTTACTTCACGGATGAAAGTTCTTCTACGAGATGTGAAAAGCATCAAGAAAGAAAAGAACGGAAAAGTCCGAGTCGTGAAACGACTCTACACTTAGCGAGAGGAGACTACACCATGGCAGGGTTTGCGCTTCGTGATTTATACATGAGATCACCGATTCGATTACAACAATGGATGACGACATTGTATGGAATGAAACTATGGCAAGAACGGTACGGACGCACATATGAGCGTGAGTTAGTCGTTTTAGCCAATCGTCCAAAAGATGGGGTACTTGTCGCAGCCGATCAGTTGAAGCGACTCAATGCGTTTCTTGAATTCTGTGCGACGCACAATGCATATTATCAAAAACTGTTTGAAGAAAATGAGATTGTTCTTCCCCTTCAATCGATGGAAGAGTTGAAGCGCATCCCGATCCTCGAAAAAGAAACAGTTCGGAAAAATCCGGACATCCACTCGAACATCAAAACAGACATTCTTGGACGAACCGGTGGAACGACAGGGACGTCCCTACAAGTTCATTTTACGAAAGAAGACTATCAAAGACGTATGGCCCACGTCGACTTTTTCAAAGCGCAACACGGGTTTGTCAGAGGAATGAAACGAGCGAGTTTCACAGGACGGAAAATTTGTAATCCAAATCAAGAAAAACCTGTATTTTGGCGCTACAATCGACCGCTCAATCAACTGCTATTCTCGCTCTATCATGTCAATCCTCAGACCATCCCTCATTACATCGACGCATTAAATCGATTCAAGCCAGTCGTATTAGACAGTGCACCGTCTGCCATGATTGAAATCGCGAAATACATCAAAGAAAATCAGGTTCCACTTGAATTTCAATTACTGGCTATTTTTCCGACTGCCGAAACGATTACGCCTCAAGGAAGAGCCATCTTAGAAGAGGCGTTTAATGCCCCGGTATTTGATCAGTACGCGTCTTCTGAAGGCGCGCCGATTTTAACGGAATGTACTCATGGCAATATGCATCTCCACCACGAAACAGGCGTGATCGAGTCGTATGGGGATCACGAGGAAATTTTAGTGACGAGCTTTACGACCCATGGGACACCGCTCGTTCGTTACCGGATTGGCGATCGGATGAAAATTGGAGAGGGGACATGTGCTTGTGGACAGGGAGGAACATTCGTCACTTCCATTGAGGGACGCGAAAGCAATTATGTACTCACTCCGAACAAACAAAAAATCTACGAAGGAGATTTGACGACCGTTGTCCGAGTGTTACCCAACTCGGTCATCCAAACGCAGTATCGGCAACATGATTTGTATCATATCGAATTAAAATACGTCCCGGATCTTGAACGTTTCAAGCCAGAACATGAAGAGATTATGAGGAGCGAGCTTGAACTACTGTTCGGCAAAGAGGTCGTGATTACGTTGACCGCCGTGCAATCGATTCCTCGGGGACCGAATGGAAAACTCATTGTGATTGATAAAACCGCATAATTCCGAATCTCAGGAGGCAGATGGACATGGATAAACTCATCTCAGAATCACGTACAACACGAAAAACCATTGCCAATCGTCACGTAGCTGTTGTCGGACTAGGATATGTCGGACTCCCTGTCGCTGTTGCGTTAGGTGGCGTAGGAGACGTCATCGGAGTAGACATCAATGAAACGCGTATCAATGAGCTTACCCTTCATCTCGACAGCACGCGAGAAGTTGAATCAGTAGACCTTGAGCAAGCAGCGGTCTTATATACGACGGATGTCGCCAAACTTGAAGAGGCGGATTTCATTATCGTGGCTGTGCCGACACCGATCAATGATCAAAATCAACCAGATTTAGGACCGATTTGTAGCGCGACTCGTGCTGTTGGGGCGCATTTGCGACCGGGCACGATTGTCGTATACGAATCTACGGTCTATCCGGGACTGACAGAGGAAGAGTGTATCCCATTACTTGAAAAAACATCGGGTCTCCGGGCCGGGATTGATTTTAAAGTCGGCTACTCTCCAGAACGAATTAATCCGGGCGACCGTGAGCATACATTCCGCACAATCAAAAAAGTCGTAGCTGCCGAGGATGAAGAAACACTCGATGTGGTAGCGGCTGTTTATGAGACGGTAGTCGATGCCGGCGTTCATCGCGCTTCCTCGATTAGAGTGGCTGAGGCGGCCAAAGTGATCGAGAATACACAGCGCGATTTGAACATCGCGTTGATGAATGAATTGGCCATCATCTTCGATCGCATGAACATTGACACGCTCGAGGTGTTAGAGGCTGCTGGGACGAAATGGAACTTCCTAAATTTCCGACCAGGTCTAGTCGGTGGACATTGTATCGGCGTCGACCCATTCTATTTGACGATGAAGTCTGAAATGCTTGGTTATCATCCGGAAGTGATTTTAGCAGGTCGTCGAATCAACGAGACGATGGGACGTTTCGTCGCCACATCACTGATTAAAACGATGATTAGTCAAAACATGGCCATTCTCGGAGCACGTGTGACGGTCCTCGGGATGTCCTTCAAAGAGAACGTCAGTGATATTCGCAATTCGAAAGTGGCTTCCTTGATTCGAGAGGTCGAGGAGTTCGGCTTAGAAGTGCAAGTGTGTGACCCGCTCGTCGATTCGGAAGAGGTACGCCGCGAATATGGAATCGACGTCAAATCATACTGTGACTTAAAACCAGCGGATGTCGTCATCTATGCCGTGTCTCACGATGAATTCGTTCAAGAGGGTTGGACGATTGCGAAACGCCAGCTGAAGTTAGGTCGTGGCATCGTCATTGACTTGAAAGGCATGCTCGATCGCGCGATGAAGCCGGAGGAGGTGCACTTATGGCGCCTTTAAAGATTCTCCAGTTCTGCGCTGTCGATATGACAGCGGATGTGTTGCTACGTCCTCTCATTGAGTCGCTGAAGGCGGAAGGACACGAAGTCGACGTCGCGTGTGCTTACGGTGATCGGACGGATCGTCTTCGGGACGAAGGATGGGTCATTCATACGTTGCCAATCGATCGAAAGTTTAGCCCGAAGCGTAATCTACAGACCATTCAAGAGTTGGTGAGGTTATTGCGCCGCGAAAAATATGATGCCATTCACGTCCACACCCCGGTGGCCGCAGCGTTAGGACGAGTCGCGGCCCGCATTGCCAGGACACCACATATTCTCTATACCGCACATGGATTTTACTTTCACGAACGAATGGGTCGAATCGCATACGAACTCGTCTTCTGGTTAGAGAAATCACTCGCGGCATTAGCGACCGATTGGTTGTTGCTCCAAAGCGAGGAAGATTACTCACTCGCTAAAACAAGACATTTCAAAGAGGACGAACGATTGATGCATCTCGGAAACGGGATTGATTTAAATCGATTTTATCCGACAGAGAAACACATTTCCCCAGAATATTTAAAGTTCTTGTTTGTCGGAAGGCTCGTTCAAGAAAAAGGAATCCTAGATTTACTTCAGGCGTTCGATGAACTGACGAAACGCTATCCGAACGCGACGTTGACGATTGCTGGAGAGTTGATGACGAGTGAACGTGATCAAGAGACGGCGAAACAAGTCGAGGCGCATTTAGCCCAAAATCCACAGATTCATTACGCCGGATTCGTTCGGGATACCCCCTCTTTATTTGCAGCACACGACGTCTTTTTACTTCCCTCTTATCGTGAAGGATTGCCACGCTCTATTCTTGAAGCCATGGCGTCCGGATTACCTGTCATCGCTACCGATATCCGTGGCTGTCGAGAAGAAGTCACGGATGGGGAAACCGGCTTTCTCGTTCCCGTCGGTCGACCTGAGGCACTGACCTTGGCGATGCGCTGGTTCATTGAACATCCTGAACAGTGTTATTCATTCGGGCAACGTGGTCGCGAAGTGGTCGAAGAAAAATTTGACGAAACGAAAATTTTAAGTCGTCAACTTCACCTGTTCGCACAAATTAGTAGCCGTGAAGTGGGATGAACCGATACGTCAATCACGTAAGGGGGAGGCGACATGGGAAAGCAACAACTGATTGATCACTTACAAGAGGCTTCTTCGGACGGTCGCCTCACCATCTACATGTATCAGAAATGGCAAAAGATTCACGGCGGGGCAACCGTGGTGGAATTATTGGAAATGTACGGATCATGGTCGAATGTACTGCGTTTGGCTGGGTTGGAACAGCAAACGCCACGGTTCACAAAGAAGGAAATGATTCAAATGCTTCGTGAAGCGGCGAAAGAGCATGATTCATTCAATAGTGCCGATTATCGAAAGTGGGCCATGACCAATGATGCACCGACGTTGACAGAGGTCGTCATTCAGTTCGGATCGTGGAAAGTGGCACTGATTGAGGCGAATTTGAAGAGTATCATCTCGTTCGATCAAAAATGTGAAATCATCCAATCGTTACTTGATGCCAATGAAGAGCTTCATCCATTGACGTCGACCGCTTATGCCAAATGGGCCAAGCAGAACCAACGTCCGAGTATCACGAAAGTGGTGAGGCGTTTCGGGTCTTGGTCCCAAGCGTTAGACGAGATTGGCATCTCAACGCGAGAGCTGTTCACGGAGAAGCAAATGATGGACGCGCTACACGAGGCAGATGAACATTTGACCGCTCTCTCGCCATGGGGGTATGAAGTGTGGCAAAAAGAAAAGGGCAATCGTCCGACATTAAAAGACATTCAACAAATGTTTGGTTCATTTGATGTGGCGGTCCGAGAGATGCGTCAAACCGCAAACCAAAGTGGAGGGAGATGAGAAAATGCGAGTTGTACTCTGCACGGGCGACCACTGGAGTTCAACACTTGTCTATCAAGCGATACGGGATTTAGGCGTCACACATGTGATCATGGAAGATGGTCCGACACCGACTCATGTCAACACGTGGAAAGAACTTCTGACACAATCGTACATTTCCTTCCTGACTCCCATAATGCGGAGGTTCAGTCGAGAACGAATCGCGGAGTTGCAGTCGCGGTATGCTTTCTGTGACGATTCGATTCCGGAACAGCGTATGACGCGTGTCGTTTCCTTACAAGATAAAAAAGCGGAACATACGATTCGACACCTGCAACCGGACGTCATCATCATGTACGAAGTTGCGGAAATGAACGAACGATTGTTACAAGAAATGAACTGTCCCATCTTAACCATCACCCCATCGATGGCAGTGGGACAACGAGAAGCATATTGGGGATTCCATAACCACACATCGAGAAAAGAAGTTCGACTTTGCCAGTGGACGAAGAAAGGATGGACCCCACTAACGAGTGAAGTAATCTATACAGGTGGAACGGACAACTTCTCGACCTTCCCTTATATTTATTTGGCGACGAGTCTCCCGATGTTACAAAAACATCTTCAAATAGGACCGCAAGAAGACACCGAGCGACGAAAAAAAGTCCAAGCCTGAGGCTTGGACTTAACTGTTCGCGATACAATAGTATTGGATGGCCTCGTTATAATACGCAGCGAGCCCCGGCTCGAAGCGATCATAAAATGCGGTGAATCGTTCATCCGTCACATACATCTGTCCGAGTCCACTGAACATATCGAGTGAACAGTCGTAAAAGTGTGTGTCGATGAACAGATGATTGTCTTTCACAATCGATTGAACTCGGTCGTCATCGATTGCGATTTGTGAACGAAATAAATCAACGAGTGGCGCAATCAAATCGAGTTGCATTTGATTGATGCGTTCCCAATCCGCTTTCGATCGCTTCTGCGCACGTTCTTGTGCTGTCTTGTAAGCTGAAGTCTCTCCCCAACGTTTCTGCACTTCCTCTTGATGTTTCGCCTCGTGAGCTTGAATCTCCTCATAAGATAATCCATCAAATAATGACTTGTCATCCATTGGAATCCCTCCTTTGAGTGAGGTGAGGGTCGCTTCTGCCGTCTCGGCAAGCTGAGCGAAATAGGCTGCTTTCTGTCGCAACGCCTCGATATGTCCACTCAACACATCAATCCGGTTGAACGTCGTTGAATCAAGCAATTCTCCGATTTGATCGAGAGGAACATCGAGCGTGCGATAGAGTAAGATGAGTTGCAACCGTTCCGCATCGCGTGAAGAATAACGCCGATAGCCGTTGACGTCGCGGTTCGCGACGAGAAGACCGATTGCGTCATAATGTCGAAGCGTTCGCGTTGTCGTTCCAGCGAGTGACGCAAGTTGTTGTATCGAATACATCCCTTCACCTCCTTAGTCAAAGCGTAAAGGTTGACGTCACGTCAAGGTCAAGCCTGTTTTTCAAACAGTGAGAATCCATTTCGTTCACCGATATAGTGGAAACCGAACCGAGGATAGTAGTTATTTAAGAAGGCGTTGTCGGCAACACAGTCCAATCGAATGGTCGAAGACGTGTTTGCTAAGGCATGCTGCATCAAACGTTCCCCGATGCGTTCACCTTTTGCACTCGAGTCTGTGACGAGTCGATGCAAGTAGACGGCACCGTCCGGGTCGTCCCATAGATTATGGTCCCAGTCAGTCGGAGGAATCAGGCTGACGGCACCGACGACTTGTTGATCTCGTTCGTAGACAAACACCGTCCCGTTCGTCAAATCGTGACGGACATAGTCGGAACGACTCGGCTCTAAATATTTGACCCATTGCGACTTTCCGGCTACTTGGAACTCTTTTGCTTTCTTTAAAATCAATTGATCGACTGCTGAAAAATCCTCCATTGTGGCAAATCGAAACATGATGAAGCACCTCGCTTTCATTTCTTTTCAAAATCGTGTAGGGTACACGTTGAGTATGCTGATGAAACATCTTTGTATCATCGAATGTTTTTTGGTAAGATAAATTTATTGCATAGTGCAAACGATTGCGCTAATGATATAAAGTTCACAGCACGAATAAGATAAGTATAAATGATGAGCAGTGAGTTTTGGGATAAGGAGTATCTAGATCACATGCAACTTTTACAACGAGAACAACAAACACAAACGCTTAAACGCAACTGGTGGAAAGAAGCCGTCGCCTATCAAATTTATCCTCGTAGCTTTTATGACGCGAATGGGGACGGAATTGGAGACATTCAAGGAATCATTGATAAGCTCGACTATTTGAAAGACCTCGGTATTGATGTTATCTGGATTTGCCCGATGTATAAATCGCCAAACGATGATAACGGTTATGACATTAGTGACTATCAAGATATCATGGACGAGTTCGGTACGATGGAAGACTTCGACCGCTTATTGGACGAAGTGCATCAGCGCGGTATGAAGCTGTTGCTCGACCTCGTCGTCAACCATACGTCGGATGAGCACCCTTGGTTCATTGAATCGAAGAGCTCAAAAGACAATCCGAAGCGCGACTGGTATATCTGGCGCGACGGAAAACCGGACGGGTCGAAGCCGAATAACTGGGAATCGATCTTTGGTGGCTCGGCTTGGGAATTCGATGAAACGACGGAGCAATACTACTTGCATGTCTTCTCGAAGAAACAGCCGGACCTCAATTGGGAAAATGCTGAGATGCGTACAGCGGTATACGATATGATCAACTGGTGGCTCGAAAAAGGGATCGACGGGTTCCGTGTCGATGCAATCAGCCATATTCGCAAGAACCCGACGTTCGCCGACTTGCCAAACCCGAACGACCTCGACTTTGTACCGTCGTTCGAGATGCACATGAACGTGGACGGAATTCACGACTATTTAGAAGAGCTTCGTGACGAGACGTTCAATAAACATGACATCATGACGGTCGGTGAAGCGAACGGCGTCTCACCTGACGATGCCCATCTATGGGTCGGTGAAAAGGAAGGGAAGATGAACATGGTCTTCCAATTCGAACACATGGACCTTTGGAGTGAAGATGTCGATTCGAAACTCGATGTCGTTCACTTGAAGAACGTGTTGACGAAATGGCAAAAAGGACTTGAGGCCGATGGATGGAACGCCCTTTACGTCGAAAACCATGACCAGACGCGTACGGTCTCGAAATGGGGAGACGATGAACGTTACTGGAAAGAAAGCGCGAAGTCGATTGCGATGATGTACTTCCTCATGCAAGGGACGCCGTTTATCTATCAAGGTCAAGAGATCGGGATGACGAACGTCAAATTCGATTCGATCGATCAATATGATGACATCGCGACACGCAACCGCTACTATATCGGTGTCGAACAAGGGAAGAGTCATGACGAGATGATGCGCATCACGTGGAACTCGTCACGCGACAACACGCGTACACCGATGCAGTGGAGTGATGCCCCGAACGCCGGATTCACGTTCGCAGAGCAGCCATGGGTCGGCATCAACCCGAACTATACGGATATCAACGTCGAATCACAGCTTAAAGATGAGGACTCAATCTTTAACTTCTATAAAGAGATGATTCAACTTCGTAAAGATAATGAGACGTTTGTTTACGGGGCGTATGATGTCGTCTTGCCGGAACATCCGGAAGTCTATGCGTATACGCGTACGCTCGGTGACACGCAGTACCTCGTCGTCACGAACTTGACGGCGAAAGAGACGATGTTTGATATGGATCAGACACTTCGTGCGCAAGATGTCGTCTTGAGCAACATGCCGGTTGAAGGCGATGCGGAATCATCGCTCCTTCACTTGAAACCGTTCGAAGGTCGCGTGTATAAAATTAGCTAATTTTTCAGAACTTCAAGGTCGTGGACGAAAATTCGTCTACGGCCTTTTTTGTTGGAAAAAGGGGATAACGGCGACTCATGCGAACTCCTTATAGGGAGATGAGAAGGAGGAAACGTAAATGAAACTGTTATTAACGTCAGCAGGTATTAAGAACGAAAGCATCAAACGAGCACTTCTCGAGTTATTAGACAAGCCGATTGAAGAGTGTAATGCACTCTGTATCCCAACAGCCATTTATGCGTTGAACGGGGGAACGAAACACGCATGGAACTTTTTCAACGGAGATTTCTCGACGCCGATGTGTGAGTTGGGCTGGAAGTCGGTTGGGGTGCTCGAACTGAGCGCACTCCCGAGTATCGATGAGTCGGTGTGGAGACCGGCGTTTGATAAGGCAGACGTATTATTGGTGAATGGGGGCGATCCGCTCTTTCTCTACCATTGGATGAAACAGTCCGAGGTAGCCTCGCTGCTCCCGTCCTGGAAAGGTGTCTACGTCGGATTGAGTGCGGGGAGTATGGTGATGACGCCACGAATCGGAGAAGCGTTTGTCGGATGGCGCGCATCCGATGAGCAGAGCGATGAGACGTTAGGGTTTGTCGACTTCTCGATCTTTCCACATCTCGATCATGACATGTTACCGGGGAACACGTCACGAGATGCTGCAGAATGGGCGGAGACATTACAGTCGCCGGCCTATGCGATTGACGACGAGACGGCGATTCGCGTGAAGGATGGGAAGGTCGATGTGATTTCGGAAGGGAATTGGAAGAAGTTTTTCTGACTGTATAAAAGCAATAGGAAGGGGACCTGAGAGATTGAACCGATTTACTCATCAACGAAAAACGAATCGAATCATCGTACGACCGTTAGAGAAACAAGATTATGACGCGTGGTTAAGTGGATTTACAAATCGTCGTATTTCGCAACACGTGTACGATTCCGGGAAATTAGACATGAGCGACTGTACGTCCGTTTGGTTTGACCAGCTAGTCGACAATCATCAGGCACTTGCGCTTGAAGACGAGGCACATGTCTTCGCCGTTTTCCGGCTTGATGATGGGATACATCTCGGCATGGTGGATTTTTCTACCTTGGCGCGAGATGCGTTTCAATGGGGGAGGGTCGGGTATACGATTCATAATCAACATTGGGGTCAGGGGTATGGGACAGAAGCAGTCGACCTGGCGATGCGTATTGCTTTTGACGACTTGAACTTTCAACGAATCGAGGCACATATCAATCTCGATAATAAAGCATCCATTCGTCTCGCGGAGCGTGTCGGCATGTCGTATGAGTGCACGAGAGAAGGGTTTATCTTTGAGAACGAAGATTGGGTAGACCATCTCGTCTATGTGAAAACGAAGCGCCGTCGATAGAACGACTCCTACCACATATGGTACGATGAATTGACGGAAAGGGGGATGAGCATGGCGATTGAACCACTTCGCGTGCGTGTCCAGCAAACAACACGGATGAGTGACATGCCAGAGTCAATCGAGCTCTCGGCAGACGGTTTATACTATCCATTGAAGACTGGCTTTATTTTAATGTTTGACCAACGACAAGAGGACGGGGCGGTCCCGACGACAATCAAGTACACGCCGGAACGATTGGCGCTGATTTGTAAGGGACCGATTGAGATGAACCACTCCTTCATCGAAGGTCGCTTCACGCAAAGCTTATACAAGAATCCATATATGTCGATGACGATGGCGACGACGACATCGCGCCTCGATGTCTCGGAAGAATCATGTACGTTCGTATATGAGTTGTCCATGAATGAAGAAGATGTTGGTATATATGAAGTACATGTCACGTGGACATTTGAAGGAGGAGAAGACTGATGAACTTTACAGAACGCGTAAACAAGATTGAAGAGATGTTGAACGAAGACTGGTTCGAGATGCTCGAAACGAATGAAGAAGAGTATGAAGAGTGGCGCGGTCGCCTTGAAGACCATGCTGAGCAAGTCATCATGCATTATGACCAAGAAAACGGAGTCGATGTCGATTCAATCGATAAATTGCTTCAATTGAACGATGAGTTCCCGCTCCTTTACGGGGAAGACACCGTTCGCCTGTACATCGCACTTATTGAGGCGCGGTCAGAAGACAAAGCGGTCTACGATCGGTACGTCGATTATTTGGCAGCCATCAGTGATGCATCGCACGAACAGTTTTTACATTTCCATACGCTCGTCGAGGCAGGACGGTTAGAAGAAGCGAGACAACTTGCTCCACACATGCCGCAACGTCTCGGACTCGAAGGATAAGCATACCGAAAGTGTCATCTGAACAAGGTGGCACTTTTTTTCATGCCTGAAAGGGGACAAACTTTGACGAGAACGTCTATTTTATTTCAATTGTGCTTTCCCTAAGATGAAGGAACAAGGAAATCAATTTAGAGAACACGAATGGAAAGGAATAAAGGGGGAAATGGGATGTTAAGACTAATCAAGACGTCTGTCGATCAAAAAGAACAGATTCTCGCATTTTTAGAGGAATGGTACGAGCGGGATGAGCGGATTGTCCCGACCTCGGTGGACCGTGAAACGACAGACTTCGAGGCGTACGTCAACACATTACGTCAGAAAGAGTTACGTGAGAACATAGAGGAAGGCTGGGTCCCGAGCACGACGTATTGGCTTACAGATGGAGAAGAGCTTCTCGGGGCGGCGAACATTCGTCACGAGTTGAATGAATCACTTTTGAAGATTGGTGGGCATGTCGGGTACGGGGTGAAACCGAGCGCACGCGGGCGTGGACTCGCCACCATCCAACTGCAACTTGCGCTTGAGAAAGTGAAAGAACTTGGAATCGAGCGGGCACTCATCACGTGTAACCGGACAAATATCGCTTCCCGTCAAGTCATTTTAAACAATGGTGGCATTGCGGACACACCGTATACGGAAGAAGACGGGACAGTCGTCGAGCGGTTTTGGATTGACTTGAAAGGGTGAGGACGAGATGGCGAACTGGATCATCATCTATTTGGCGCTGATTAACTTCTTCGGCATCTATTTATTCCGGGAAGAGACCGTTCCCTCAAAGAAATGGTTCTCATTCTCGAGCGGAATCGCCATCACGTACTTCTTCATGTATCTTTTGCCGTCTCTGAACAAACGCCAGGACACGCTTCGTGTCGATTGGTTGAATTTGGCGTTACCTTCTGAGATTTATATCGTCAGTCTTATCGGATTCACGGTATTTTATGGCACGATGCGGTTCGTTCGAACTCCTCACTTTCAAGATGAGGCGGTCGACCGGGCCGTTTCGTATTGGTTACAGGTGACACTCCTCACGGCCTATATGACCTTCTCGGCGTACGTGGTGACAGCCGACTCGGTGACGTTCGTTGCGAGAAGTTTCTATGCGACAGCGCTCGGTGTCCACTTTTTAGCGCTCGGGCATGACTTAAATCGTCATTATGGTAAACGTTACATGCGACAAGGACGCTATTTGTTGAGTGGGGGGATTTTACTTGGTGGGTTCTTTTCACGCTGGATTGACTTGGCGGCGCACGTCGAAGCGCTCTGTTTTGCCTTTGTGGCCGGGGCGATGATTCTCAATATCGTGAAGTTTGAACTGCCATCCGACCGAAATTTGCACTTCCGCACGTTCGTATTGGCCGTGTGCAGCTATGGAGGATTATTGCTCATATTGAAACATCTTCTAAACTTCTGATGAGAACTTCATAAAAATGAATGACTGTTCATTCATCATTTGATATACTGAATTCAAGATTGAATCCGTTTTCAAAGGGGGAGTTTTGGGGATGTCTACATTTTTAATCGTCAACTGGATTCTATTCTTGCTCGTCCTCGGCTATGGTGTATATTTATTTGCTACGCTAGTTCATCAGCGTTATACGTTCATCAAGCTCGGGAAGAAGGCAGAATGGAGCCAAACGAACAAAGAACGACTCGAACAGGTCATGATCAACGTGTTCGGTCAAAAGAAATTGTTGAAAGATAAGAAGAGTGGCGCAATTCACGTCATGATGTTTTATGGCTTCATCCTCGTCCAATTCGGGGCGATTGATTTTATTTGGAAAGGACTAGCGGTGGGAACACGTTTCCCGCATATCCCGCTCGGTCCGCTTTATCCAATCTTTACGTTCATGCAAGAAATCGTCATGCTCATGATTCTCGTTGCGGTCGTTTGGGGATTCTACCGTCGTTACGTCGAGAAGCTCGTGCGCTTGAAACGAAACTTTTTAGCAGGTCTTGCCCTCATCTTCATCGGCGGGTTGATGGTTTCCGTATTGTTCGGGAACGGGTTTTACCTCGTCTATAAAGAAGAGCTTCCAATGTGGGGCGAACCGGTCGCGACGCTCATCGGCTCAGCGTTTGCTTGGGTACCGGGCTCTGTCGCTTTCGCTTTATTCGTCGTCTTTTGGTGGATGCACCTTTTATTCTTACTCAGCTTCATGGTCTACATCCCACAAGGAAAACACGCACACTTGATTGCCGGAACGCTCAACGTATGGCTCGGTCGCACGCACAAAGTCGGTCGCTTGGCACCTGTTGATTTTTCAGCGATGGAAGAAGCGGAAGAGTCGGATGAAGAGATTGTCTTCGGGGTCAACAAGATTGAAGACTTCAACCAGAAGCAGCTCGTCGACTTGTATGCCTGTGTCGAGTGCGGGCGTTGTACGAATGTTTGTCCGGCAACAGGAACTGGGAAGATGTTGTCGCCGATGGACTTAATCGTCAAACTTCGTGACCATATGAATATGAAAGGCGCGGCGGTCACGAGAAAATCACCGTGGGCACCTGCACTCATGTTCCAAAACACGCAAGGTGCTGAAATCGCAGCAGCTGCGCAAGACGGTCATATGCTCGTCGCAGACGAGTTGATCGGCAACGTCATCACGGAAGAAGAAATTTGGGCTTGTACGACTTGCCGTAACTGTGAAGACCAGTGCCCGGTCATGAATGAACACGTCGATAAAATCATTGACCTTCGTCGTTACCTCGTCATGATGGAAGGGAAGATGGATCCTGAGGCACAGCGTACGGTCGCCAATATCGAGCGTCAAGGAAACCCGTGGGGAATGAACCGGAAAGAACGCGAGAACTGGCGTAAGGATACAGAGCTCGTCATCCCGACGGCGAAAGAGAAGAAAAAAGCAGGCGAGGAATTCGAGTATCTCTTCTGGGTCGGCGCGATGGGGTCTTACGATAGCCGTAGCCAAAAAGTCGCGCAGAGCTTTGCGAGCGTGTTGAACAAGGCGGGCGTCTCATTCGCCATTCTCGGAAATGAAGAGAAGAACTCAGGGGATACTCCACGTCGAATCGGAAACGAGTTGCTCTTCCAAGAACTCGCCGAAGCGAACATTAAGTTGTTCGAGAAGTATGGGGTGACGAAAATCGTCACGGTCGACCCGCACGCGTACAATACGTTCAAAAATGAGTATCCGGACTTCGGTTTGACTGATGTGAAGGTGTATCATCATACGGAGTTGCTCGCAGAGTTGCTCGATACGGGTCGAATCCAACCAGACCTTCAAGTGAATGAACGTGTCGTCTATCACGACTCTTGTTACCTTGGTCGTTATAACGGCATTTACGATGCACCACGATTCGTCCTAGAACGCATACCGGGTGTCGAACTCGTCGAAGCGACACGTAACCGTGAAAACGGTATGTGTTGTGGAGCGGGTGGCGGTCTCATGTGGCAGGAAGAAAAAGTCGGGACACGTGTCAACGTGGCTCGGACAGAACAGTTGCTTGAAACGAAACCGACCGTCATCGGATCGGCGTGTCCGTACTGCTTGACGATGTTATCAGATGGAACGAAAGCGAAAGAAGTTGATGAGACCGTCGGCACGTTCGATGTCGTCGAATTGCTCGATCGCTCGCTGAAGGCCATCGAGATTCCAGAACCAGTTGTCCAATAATACAACAAGGCACGGTCCGCGGACCGTGCCTTGTTTGTTTTTCGGCCCCATTTGCTCGAGGAGGGCCGCGATGTTCGTCTCATTTTCAGGAATGAGCGCATTGATTTGACTGCTCAGTTGTTTTTCGTTCTCTGCAAGTGTGCGTACATCGGTGGCGACGACGGCGAAAACCCTTCTTAATGATTAGGTTGATAGGATACGGTTTGTACGTTGGGCAGACAGTAAACGAGGAATTATCGTTTCAAATTCCAAAAGCATGGATGTTCGGTGTTCTAGGACTTACGTGGATTTTCAATATTGGATTAATCAGCCTGTACTGGTTCCGAGTTCGTCCGAGTAGAATACATGAATCATAATTTTCCCTAGCTTTTTCATATCGCTTTTGTTTATAATGAGGAGTGATGTTTAACTAGTGACGGAAAAGGAGTGTCCTTTAATGAATAAATCGTTGATTGATTTCGTTTATGAACTTCTCCAAGAAACTGGCGAACAGCCTGTTTCTTTTGATGAGATTCGCGAAAAAATCAAGCAAAACTATACGTTTGCGAGTGAAGAGGAAGAACTCGAGAAAATCGCACAACTTTACACCGATTTGAACATCGACGGGTTGTTCGTCAACTTAGGAGCAAACCGTTGGGCGCTTCGTGTTTGGTACCCATTCGATAAGTCGGATGAGGATCTCGTCATCGAAGCACGTCAACGTGGTGAACTTGACGAATTCGAAGAAGAGTTCGAAGAAGCAGACGAAGGCATCGTCGATATCGAGGATGACTTGGATGTATTCGCAAAAGTTGAAGATTACGATTCATCTGAATTCGATGATGAGGACGAAGAAGAAAAAGTAGAAGGCCTTGACGATTTCAAGGACGATGACTTGGACGACGACCTCGATATCGAAGACGAGGATGATTTATAAGAGACCGCAAAAAAGCCGGGCATCGCGCCCGGCTAGGCGTGTCTCTTTTTCTTTTTTAGTCGTGTTCATCGACTTGAAAAAAAGAAAAAATAATATCTTGACGACTGCATCGTCTCTGGCGTAAATTAGTCATGGGCTAGTTTAGCACGTAACGATGCAGCAAAAGTGTCCTCCATTTTCGGGGGCACTTTTGCTTTTTTTGTTTTTTCGTTTCCCGATGGTTGGTATTCAAGAGAGGAGAAAGAAACATGACAAAGTACATTTTCGTAACAGGCGGGGTAGTATCTTCGCTCGGTAAAGGGATCACGGCAGCTTCGCTCGCGCGTCTACTCAAAAATCGAGGACTCAACGTCACGATTCAGAAGTTTGACCCATACATCAACATTGACCCAGGTACGATGAGCCCGTATCAACACGGAGAAGTATTCGTCACAGATGATGGCGCTGAGACTGACCTTGACCTCGGACACTATGAGCGCTTTATCGACATCAACTTGTCGCAAAACGCGAACGTCACATCAGGGCGCATTTATTCAACTGTCTTGAAGAAAGAGCGTCGTGGAGACTATAACGGTGGGACGGTTCAGGTCATTCCGCATATCACGAATGAAATCAAAGACCGTGTCTTCCGTGCAGGACGCGAGACGAACGCCGATGTCGTCATTACAGAGATTGGTGGAACAGTCGGGGATATCGAGTCCCTTCCGTTCATCGAAGCCATTCGCCAAGTGAAGAATGACATTGGGAAAGAGAACGTCATGTACGTCCACTGTACACTCGTCCCTTACCTTCGCGCAGCAGGTGAGATGAAGACAAAACCGACACAACACAGTGTCAAAGAGCTTCGCAGCTACGGAATTCAACCGGATATCATCGTTCTTCGTACGGAGCACGATATCCCAGAAGACATGCGTGAAAAAATCGCCCTCTTCTGTGATACACGCAAAGAAGCGGTCATCGAGGCGCAAGACGCATCGACACTTTATGAAGTACCACTCAACCTTCAAAAACAAGGAATGGACCAACTCGTCAACGACTACTTCGGTTTCAATTCACCGGCTGCTGACATGACGGCTTGGAAAGAACTCGTCCACACGGTCACACACCTTGAGAAGAAAGTGAAAATCGCACTCGTCGGGAAATATGTCGAATTGCGTGATGCCTATATCTCGGTCGCGGAAGCACTCAAACATGCGGGTTATGCGTTCAACGCGGATATCGACATCGACTGGGTCAACGCGGAAGACGTGACGGCTGAAAACGTCTCAGACATCCTCGGCGATGCGGACGGAATCCTCGTTCCAGGTGGATTCGGTGAGCGTGGAATCGAAGGGAAGATTGAAGCGACACGTTTTGCTCGTGAAAACAACGTCCCATTCTTCGGAATCTGTCTCGGGATGCAACTCGCGACGGTCGAGTTTGCCCGTAACGTCTTGAAGCTGGACGGCGCACATACTGCAGAAATCGATCCGTCGACACCGTATCCGATCATCGACCTTCTTCCAGAGCAAAAAGATATCGAGGATCTTGGGGGCACACTTCGTCTTGGACTTTATCCATGTAAACTCGAAAAAGGGACGAAAGCGCATGCGGCATACGATCAAGAACTCGTATACGAGCGTCATCGTCACCGTTATGAATTCAACAACGAATACCGTGAAGCGTTTGAAGCAGAAGGCTTCAAGTTCTCAGGTACGAGCCCAGACGGTCGTCTCGTAGAAATCATTGAGATTCCAGAACACAAGTGGTTCGTGGCATCACAGTTCCACCCAGAATTGATTTCGCGTCCAGAACGTCCACAACGTCTATTCCATGACTTCATCCAAGCATCACTTGGAGAATAAGTGATTGAAAGCCACGGTCCATTGCGGACCGTGGTTTTTCTACGTCAAAAGCATGAGAGGGAAAGCGCCTTCGGCAGGATACATCCCTATCACTTTGTGGGTACACTAGAAATAGAACGGGGAGAGGGTGAGGGCACATGAAAGAACGACATTCGATTTATCTTGGATATGGATTAGGGATTGTCGCGCTCAGTCTGTTGCCGTTCGTCGTCTTGCCTTCTCTCTTACTGCCGTACCAGCTCGGTTGGACGGGCATTGTCTTACTCGCTCTTTCGGTCGGGTTACTTCGGGCGATTCGGGACGGCTCGAACGTCATCCTAAAGCAGATGTGGAAGATCACGTTCTCGCTCTTCTTAATTTTCGTTCTCGTCTATTATGTCTCGTTCGGACTCGTCCTTTATGACACATACGGATTGGATCGTCTATTAGCACAATATGAACGACAGGCGGTCTGGGTGTTTTCGGCATTTAGCTTTTTACAACCGATTGCCTTGCCGGTCCCGGAAGCGGTCAGTGTGCCGATTGGGAGTGTCGCGCTCGGACCGTTTCGTGCGGCTTTAGTCGGAAGCATCTCGACTACGCTTGGCATCTTTGTTATGTATGGGTTGGCCCGGTTTGGCCGAGGACGCATGATTCGTTGGGTCGATGAAGAGAAACTGAAGACATACGATCGATATGTCGATCGATACGGTCTTGGTGTATTGCTCGTGTTGTTCATCATTCCGATTTTGCCGGATGAGGTCATCTGTCTCGCTGCTGGGTTTAGTCGCGTGCCATTCCCGCGTTTTGCGGGCATCGCGTTCGGGGCAAAACTCGTCACGTCGTTCGGACTTGCCTACTCTGTCTCCATCGGACAATTGTTTATGACCGATTCGAGTCCAATCGCGATCGCTTCTGTCATGGCAAGTGTGATTGTCTTGATTCTTGCGTTCATTTGGCGCAAACGAAAAAAAGGAGATTCGAACGGGACACAAGAATAAGGTAAGGACGATCTATAGAGAGGAAGACAACATGCGACAAGATCAAGAAGTGGTCATTCGACCGATTGAAAAACAAGACTTAGTCCGACTATGGGAATTGATTTACCGGGATGCAACACCGGAGTGGAAACAATGGGACGCTCCTTACTTCGAACATAAGGCGATGTCCTACGAAGAGTTTCAGCAAATCGAGCAGTCGCTCATTCAAAAAAAAGACATGTGGGTCATTGAGGTCGATGGAACCGTATATGGGACCGTTTCTTACTATTTCGAAGATGCCGGACGAGAATGGCTCGAGATGGGCATCATCCTGCATCAGTCCGACCGCTGGAATCGTGGTGTCGGGACGCGTGCCCTTCGCTTATGGACCGAGCATCTATTTGAGACGCTACCCGTTGTCCGTGTCGGCTTGACGACGTGGTCCGGGAATGAACGGATGATGCGGGTCGCTGAAAAAGTAGGGATGCAACTCGAAGGTCGAATCCGTCAAGTGCGTGTCGTGAACGAGAAGCGCTATGATTCGATTCGGATGGGTATGTTACGCGAAGAATGGATGAAGACAGGTACGCCGTCTATGTGAACTACTCACCACTTATTTGCTTTGCAAATTGAAGTGGGAGCTTCTTGGAAAGACCGTGCTCCTACCGCCACGGTTATGGACCAAGCTCGTCGGGCAGTCCCTGCCCTGAAGGGTTGTCAGTCGGCCAACATCAACAGGTTGATGCTCGCGTTGATGTCACGGTCATGGTGCGCGCCACAGGCACACGTCCATTCACGGACATCCATCGTCTTCTTCTGACCTTTCTTGCCGCAAGAAGAACAGATTTGGGTCGATGCGTACCAGGGGTCTGCCTTGATGAGCGTCCGTCCGTAGAAGTTTGATTTGTATTCGAGTTGTCGGACGAACTCGTACCAACTGACATCTGCAATCGATTTGGTGACCTTGTGGTTCTTCATCATGTCCTTCGACTTCAATGTCTCCACGACGATGACTTGGTTCTCGTCAACGATCCGTCTCGACAGCTTGTGAAGGAAGTCCTTGCGTTGGTTGGCGATTTTCTCGTGTCTCTTGGCGAGGATCAGCCTGGCTTTTTCACGATTCTTGCTTCCGATCTTCTTGCGTGACAGCG